>NZ_JACIYL010000450.1 GCF_014359955.1 Thermogutta sp.
TTCGGTGAGTGATTACCGGCGGGTGGAAGTCACCGTTTACTGGAAAACTCCCTCGGGCCAGATTCGCCCCATGGCTAGCGTCGTGCGCGTCGTTGGTCATGTACCGACCGAGACGTGGTGAAGGGAACCTCTGCACAATTCCTGGGTAACGGCATTATAATCTGAGGGGTTACAACTGTTGATAGAAAGAGAAGGAGTACTACAGCGGCATAATTGACTGGACAGGACGCGGCCATGGCCAAGCGAGAATACGATCCGCAGCGCACATTGGCAACAGCAGGTTTTGACGTGATGCGGAAATCCACGCGGCGGCATAGATTCCTCCAGATGATGGACAAAATCATGCCCTGGCAGGAGTTGATTGACATTGTCAAGCCGTTTTATCCAAACAATGAGGGGCCGGGACGTCCCGCCAAGCCGCTGATTTGGATGCTCAAGCTGTATTTCCTCCAAATCTGGTACGCCCTGTCGGACTCGCTGACGGAAGAGTTGATGCACGATAGCCATGCCGTGCAGCAATTTCTGGGCTTGGACCTGGGGAAGGACGCCCCGCCGGACGAGACGACCATTTGCCGGTTTCGGCAGTTGCTTGAGGACCACGGCCTGGGACCCAAGATTTTGGAACTGGTGAACCGGCATTTGGCCAAGTATGGGGTCGGGGTGCATCGGGGGACGATTGTAGACGCCACGGTCATTGAGGCCCCGACCTCGACGAAGAACCAATCGAAGAGCCGTGACCCGGAGATGGGGAGCACCAAGAAGGGGAATCAGTGGCACTTTGGGGCCAAGGTGCATGTCGGGGTGGATAGCCGAACGAAGGTCATTCATTCGCTGGTGGTAACGCCAGCCAACGTGCATGACAGCCAGGTGTTGCCGGAACTGTTGCATGGTGGGGAGACGCGGGTGCTGGGGGACAAGGCGTTTGCCGGGCAAAAGAGGGCGATTCGGGAGGGGGCGCCCCGGGCGAGGGATTATACCGAGCGGAAGGGGAGTCGACATCGGCCGCTGAGTGAGCGGGAGAAACAGAAGAATCGTTGGAAAGCGAGGTTTCGGTCTCGGGTGGAGCATGTGTTTGGGGTGATGAAACATGTGTTTGGCTGGCGGAAGGTGCGATTTAAGGGGATTTATAAGAACCTTCAGTACGCCTATGCTGTGGCAGCGTGCGTGAATATTTACCTTCATCGTCATGTGTTATTCCGCAGGATACAGGCGATAAAGGCGACTTAGAGCGCTGACACTGCGCGCCCACGGGGTGATTAAGCGATAAAGAGGGCAGAATAGAGAATTTAGGTGAAGCTCAATCCGGGATAAATGTCTGCTCATCCGGCTTAAAAACCATTGCCAGATGTTAAAAAGACAGAAATCAATCGAAATCACCTTTTGTTCAGAGGTTCCTAAAATGTTACATGAACTGCGCCCGCTAGTACACCGTTATTTGCCGGAGGCTTATGAATGTATAGACCAGTCAATGGCAGCGCAACTTGAGCTTCTTTCTCAGATCATGCTTGAGTACCATCTCACGGAGGCTGGGTTTACAGGCGAAGGAGCAGAAGAATTGGGAAGGGAGCCAGAGTCTTATGAAGATGCTGTAAATCGGTTGGGCAACTTTCTCGAGACTGTTGAAGCGATTATCGCCCAAGCACTTGAACAGAACTCAGTGTGTGAGTACGCGGTAGAAATTGAGACCCGTGCGCTCACCTTTTCGTTTGCTTTGCGGGAACGAGGAGTTTGAACCGGAAAACTTTCCCGATAGATGTGTTGTGACGCCGAGTCAGCGATGGTGCAAGAGCTTGATGGGATCAATGGTGTCAAAGGGACCGACAACCGCGAAGGGCTAGGGGAGCATAAGCCGGGCAGCGACATGACCACCGTGGTCAATCATCTTATCTACGACGCTTTTGGTCGAGTCACGTCGGAGAGTGTGCGGGGGGGATGTGATCAGCGTGGAATAGAAGAAGACCAGGGTTCGGTCCAGGACGGGGGCGATCGCCTCTATCGCGCATCGCAGACTGGTCCTGGTCAGGGGATGCTCGTTCGTTGCCATTAGCCGCACAAAGGGCCTTTCCCCGGGATTCCGGTTTTAGCCTGGGTGAACGTGGGCTGGCTTGTCTGTTCCAGGGACGGCTTGCTGTCAGTGGGGCAGTTCTTTCGCAGTCGGGTCCGAAATTCTCGTCACCTGTTGGGAGCCCGGAGTGTATACTTGGTGACGGCCCTCTCCGGGCGGAATTGGCGAGTCTGGCAGAAATGGCGAAAAAGGATCATGGCACAACGATGCTGTACCAACGGCGTAAAAGCATCTGGTTGATTTGGACGGCCTTTCTCGCAGTGTGGGGGGCATTGCTCCCACTTGGTGGGGAGGCCGGCCAGTTGGATTGGCGGCTGGTTCCAAAAAACTGGCGGTGGATCGTCCATCTTGACGTGGATGCGATCCGCCAGTCGCCCGGGGCTGGACGCGTTTTCGAGCGGTTCTGGCAACGCAGTCCCAACCGCACCGAGATTGAAGCGGCCGCTGCCCTTGCCGAAGCTGATCTCAAGAAAGATCTGCACGGGGTGACGTTTGTGGGGATGGGTTTCGATCCCAAGAAGGGCGCTGTCCTTGTGCAGATGAAAGTGAACCAGCAGCGGTTGCTCGGTTTTATTAAGACCAATCCCGAATACGCGACCCGTACTGTGGCGGGAATCACGATTCATCGTTGGCACGACGCGGGCGAAAAGGCCTTTCTCCATGGATGTTTTCTTCCCGGCGATTGGGTCGTCCTGAGTCGTGAGGGTGATCTGGTGGACGAAATCGCGACGAGCGCGGCGAAGGAGATGGGGCGTGATACTGCGGAGCCTTTCTACCAGATACGGGAAGGTACGTATCTTGAGATTCATGCACGGAACACGGACCAGCTTCCCGTGCAGTTCATGTCTCCGCTCATTCGCCGCAGCCGGCGATTAACGGCGGCGCTGGGAGAGCACCAGGGGCAGGCGTTTGTTCAGGCCACGTTTGAGGTGGAAGGAGCCGACACCGCCCTCAACGTTCGGGATGCGCTGGTAGGACTTCTGGCCATCGGCAAGCTCCATTATGCCGATGAGCCGCACTATGTGGCGTTGCTGGACCACGCCAAGGTTTTTGCCAGCGAGAACAGGACGACACTGGTTTGGACAGCCCCGACGGACGATGTTCTGGACGTGCTGGCCAAGCTCGTGCCGTGGTTGCGGGAGAAGTGACGGCAAGGCGTAACGGGAGGTGTATGGCTGAGTAACCGAGGCATGCCGACGGCGAATCTGGTTTGACAATTCCAGTGATGGCTGGTGACGAGACGCTCGCATTGCTGACCGACGAAGAGCTCGTTGAGCGAGCCAGGCGGGGTTGCACGCGCAGCTTCGGTGAGCTTGCGCGCCGGTACCAGGTCCCCATCCGACATTTTCTCCAGAGAAAATGCGGGGTTCGCGAGGATGCCGAGGATTTGACGCAGGAAACGTTTCTGCGGGCATTCAAGAAACTTTGGTCATTTCGGGAAGGGGCGGAATTTCGGCCGTGGATTTTCACGGTGGCCTATCGGGTGGCGCTCAACGCGCTGCGGCGGCGGCAATGGCAGTCGCTCTCGGAGAATAATGTGCCTGCGGTTGTGCAGGCACGTCAGGGGGCGGGGATGGAAAGCGAGGACCAGCGCGATCGTTTGTGGGACCGAGTCCAG
>NZ_JACIYL010000451.1 GCF_014359955.1 Thermogutta sp.
CTTACACACGACGAATCGCCAACAGCCGAATTCACCGTGATGGTTCACCGCCCGGATCCACCGCTGCGCTGCGATCTCCTTCTGGCGATCCTGCTCCGTCTCGAAGCCCTTGATCTCCAGGATCACCTTGACCTCAGTGCCGTCATTGCGGCGCCAGCGGATCAGGTAGTCGGGCCGGTACTCGTGTCGGAACCCATGCCACTCGTAAGGGATTGTAAAGTCAAGGTGGTCGTTGCGGGCATAGGCAATTACCTCGGGCATTCGCTCCAGTTGATACGCTGCACTGTGCTCCCACTTGGGTGCATCGAGCACCACATGGCTGATGTGGCTCTTACTTGTACCGACACATGGACGGACCGTGCGGAAAAGGACCTCGGCAGTTGAACCGATCGGGCGAAACCTCTCGATCACTGGAAGGATTGGTGGCTCTCCTGATTCGGTATCCGGTTCGATGGCCGCGGTCAAGCGTTCAACAATCCGCTCCTTGTACTTGAGCAGGGTGACCTCCTCCGGCGGCGCGTCCTGTTTCACCACAACGCGCTCTTCCAGGTACTGCCACACAATGTTGAGGACTTGAGGAAAGAGAATGTGGCGGGCGTTCCACTCTTCCCGTTTCTCTTTGAGTCGCCGCGTGAGTTCGGCCGCAATCTCGTACACGGTCGCCTGGAGGCGTTTCTCCCGGTGAAATGGGTTGCGGTCGTGGATCACCTCAGGTCCGGGCCCTAGTCGGTCAGGTCGGCCTATGCGGTAGCCTACCGCCGGCTTAACCGTTACTTCGGTGGGCTCGCTGCCGGGGTCGATCTGTAAATAAGGAAGGCCGTCCAGGCTGAGTCGAATCCGTGTGCGCACGTCGACAACGAACCCTTCAACACGGGGGAAAGTGATTTCGAGATGCTTCCGCTGAGGGAGAGCCCGCACAAGTGTGGATACTTTGGCTATTTCGGCACGATTGACGGGTTTCTTTCTGACCGGGATTACTTCGAATGGGACACCGTAGACGTCCACATACTCAGGTTCCGAAAAGTCGTCGTAATTGAGCCGCCGCAAGCCCCGTCCCACCACTTGCTCACACAGCAGTTGGGACGTGAAGGCACGCAGGCCCAAGATCTGCGTGACATTCTGGGCATCCCAGCCCTCGTTCAGCATTCCCACAGACACCACACACCGGATGTGTTTTCCTGGCGGGTCACCTTCACCCTCCCATTCGAGCTTGCCGATGGTGTCCACCACCTTGCGCAGCCGCTCGGCCGCCTCGGCCCTGGTTTCGCCCTCCCTGGCCGCCTCTGCCTCGGCAAGGAGTTTCGTGTCGATTCGGAACGTCACCTCCCCGTTCTGGCCGTTTTCGAGTTCGCGCAGGACCTTGCCCCGGACAATGTGCTCATGAACGAGTTTGGATAGGTCGGTGTTGTCGCAGACCACGATCATGACAGGCGGCACCGGCGAGCCGCACTTCTGGAACTCGTCGAAAGTCTTCTTCCACTCGCTAGCCAGGGTCACCAGGGCTCCCTCGGCCTCCCGTAGCACCGATTCCGGCTTGGCCCGGCGGCGCGCGGTTTGCCGCTCGGAAGCCGGCAACGCCTGATTGATCGTCTCCCACAGGCGGAAGTACTTGGGGATCAGCATACCGGTGTTGTCGTCCACCGGCACGCGGGGAATTTTCACAATCCCTGATTCAATCGCGTCCACCAGGCCAAAATCCGATACGACCCAAGGGAAAGGAGTCCCCTCCTGGTAGCCGCTTCCTTTGATGTAGAAAGGTGTTGCCGAAAAATCGGCACAGAAGTTGATTCGGCGGACGGCGTTTATCCTGTCCAGCCCGCTGACCCACACCGTAGCCTCCTCGCGCTCTTTGATCTCCTCTTCCGAAAGCTGCTCCTTTACCTCGTCCGACAGCGGCGCTGGACGGTACGCATGATGGGCCTCGTCGTTGATGACCAGGATGTTTTGCTTGTTGCCGAGCTTCTTCAGCGCCCGGCGGCAGAAGGCGGTATCGCTTTCCACACCCCGCTGAACCACACTTCGGGAACGGCTGTCGTCCTGCAACTGAAAAAGGTGCCAGTTCGTGACCTCGAATCTCCCCTGCTGGAGCCGTTCCAACAGCCCCCGGGGTACCAGGTCAAATTTCTCATAGTAATTGCCGGGCTTCCAGGGGAGCAGCACCTGCAGCCGCTCGCGGATGGTCAGATTGGGACACACAAGGAGCACAGCGTCAGAGAATTGCCGGAGTTGCGGGTTTGCCAGCTTGTTGAGTACCTGCCAGGCGATCACCATGCCCATGACCACGGTCTTGCCTGAGCCCGTGGCCATTTTGCAGGCGTAGCGAGTAAGTCCGTTATCCTTCGGAATCGTGATCCCTTGCTTCTCGGCCGGCGGGGCCTCCACCAGCCAGATGAGGGTTTCGGCCGCCTCCCGCTGGCAGAAGAAGAGCTTGCGTTCTCGCTCGGGGTTGTTCCAGTGGTTGAGGAGTTGGCGCGTGATGGGAGTGACGCCTAGATAACCTCGCTCCCGCCAGTTTCGCACCCGCTCCCGAATTCTGTTTACCAAATCCAGTGGAACGAATTCTTCTTCTAGCATCGCCATCTGCGGCCCGGCTGTTCGGGCTTTGAGGTAGTAACCCGCTGGCCGACGGCCGTCTTTAATAACCGGTTGCCCCTCTTCGTAGTCCCAGAAGCGGGTGGGCTCTTCGAAGGGTGAATTGAGGATGGGGTTGTCAACGAGCATACTTATTCCTTCATCTTGCCTATGATGTCTTCGGCAGTGGAAATTGCGTTCGCAACCATAATATCAAGGTTGTTAGAAATTGCATCATCATAATCGCAACGCTTGCGCCATTCATGTAAATCACGCAATTCATCCTCAATCTGCTTCCAATAAGGACCTTGCTGGCCCAGGTGTTTTCTAAGGAACCCATGATCTTTCCCACTTCTTGTTCGCTGAAAACCCAAGTGCTTCTCGGCATAGTTTCGAGTGTGACAAAAAGCCGCATAGTAGGCACGACTCACAGCTGAACGTTTTGCAGCCTCTGCAGAAAATGAAGGAACGGAAAAACTGCGCAAAGCCTTTGCTAGTTGCAAGAATTCTCTCCAGTCGAAAGCCACTTCTATGTCTCCTCTGGGGTACGAAAGTCTGTTGTCAGCAAAGGCCACTCTCTTTCGTCACTCAAACGAGATATAAACTCTTTCCGAACGTCCCGGATCTTTCTCACGATAGTTTCATCATAGTCACGGAACCGCGCATAAATGACGATATATTCTTCGTCCCCTTCAGGATCCCGACTAATCTCCAAAGATAAGATAGCTTCGGGCAATCGTTCACGGGCAAGTCTTGCCAGATCCCGCGTTAACTCAATTAAATGAGGATTCTCCCAAAAATATTGCAATACATCATCTGGCGTAAGTACACGGATTCCCATTTTCTCTAGTTGCTCAAGCACTTCTACAATTTCTTCCGATAAAGCCGAGGAAGTCGAAGAAGGTTTGAACGGAGTGATACGTGTTTCTAGCCACGCCGGCTCCCCCGGCAAGACAGGAGACTGCGGTGAGGGTTCGCCCTTGAGCCATTGAGTCTCATTCACACCCCACAGATGAAGTTCTCCTTCCTTTGAGATCTCAGGCCTGACAACGCTCGGCATCTCACTTCACCTCGTCGAACAGTTCCC
>NZ_JACIYL010000452.1 GCF_014359955.1 Thermogutta sp.
GCAAAAGCTCTCTCTGAGGTTTCCGTCCCACCACAATCAGAGAGAGACCTGACCAGGGGAGAACATAGTCCAGCAATTTCGCCAACGGGGTGAGCCTTCCAAACCACCGCATGCTTCCCGGATTGAGATGGCGGCGGCGAAGGAGTTTCGAAGTCAAGAACCAGGCCGCCGCGCCCAGGCGATTGAATTGCCGCATGAACACCACTTGAAAACCTGCGGCCTGCATTTTGTTGAGCAGGTCACAAGCGGTATAACGTCGGCAGTGTCCCACCGCCCGATCTATTTCTCCGAACAGATAGGGCTCTACGGGAACGATGATGACGCAGTGCCCTCCTTCTTCGAGGATCTGGTAAAAGCGATTCAACACATCGTCATCGTGGGGAAGATGCTCGAGGACATTGGAGCAAAAAACCGTGTCGAGCTTTTCCTCTCGCCACTGGTGATAACTCTCGGCTTTCGTCAGGTCGGCTTGGACGACACGGACGTTTTCTCGGCCTTCAAACCGGTACCGCATCATGCGGCAATAGGATGGGTCGTCATCCGCGAGCAGCAAGCGTTCGGCGCGGAGAAAGAAGGGCGAAATATGGCCTATCCCCGCTCCCACTTCGAGAATCCTGCGCCCGAGATACGGTCGTACCTGTTCCACAATCCATCTCGAATAGGCGGCCGCACGCTGGCACGAGCGCAGCGCGGCAAACGCTTCGTTGTGGGTAAACTGCGCGTCGATAAAGCGGTAGTACAGGATCGCCCAAAGCGCCTTGATACCGTCCCAGGCTTTGATTTTTTTACCTTCCGCGTAAGTTCGGCCAGAATACGAAACGGGAACCTCGTAGATCCGTGCCCCCCACTGGGCGAGACGGCAGGTGAGCTCGGGCTCGATCGTGAATGTTCGAGCATTCAAGCGCAGTTGCTTGAGTATGTCCGTGCGAATGGCCTTGTAGCCGGTCTCCATGTCGGTCAGAGTCAGATCGTTGACCATGTTGGAAACCAGCGTGAGAAACTTGTTCACCAGCGTGTGCCAGAAGAACAGCACCCGACGGGTATGCCCGATAAACCGTGAGCCAAAAACCGCGTCGGCCTGTCCCTTGAGGATCGGCTCAAGCAGAGCCGGAAAATCCTGCGGATCATACTCGAAATCGGCATCCTGAATGATCGCAACGTCTCCGGAGAGGTGAGAAATGGCTGTGCGAATGGCCGCCCCTTTGCCCATGTTTCGGCGGTGGCGAATCACTTTGATCCGCGAATCCTGTTCGGCCAATCGCAGAGCCAGCTCGTATGATCCATCCGTGGAGCCATCATCCACGATGACGACTTCCGTGGCGAGAGAGACCGGCGCCGCCAGCACCCGGCGAACGACTTCTGCCAGCGTCCACCGTTCGTTGTACACCGGGATCAAAACCGACAGTTTTCGAAATGCCACCTTCTCCGAGGAATCGCGATCCACGGCGTCGAGCGTCCCCGTCACCTTCCGAGAGAAGTTCCCCGAAGATTCCTGGGCTTCGTGAACCGGCTTCCTTGCCTGCTCACAAGAACAAACAGACGGCGAGCCTTCCGCTTTCAAAATGCCCGAAGTGGCCATAGGGAATCCTTTCCCATGGGAGGACGGTTCCTGTCAAAGTCGTGCCGATTTTTTTAATATAGCCGCGCACCCTGCGTGCCGAAAACATCAATTTTTGGCTCTGTCCGTCCGTTGCGTCCGCCTCCGCGGTCCCGGCCGAACGACTCCCTCCCCGTGGCCCCGGCCGCCAACAAAAAAGCGGCGACCAGTCGCCGCTATGGGAGTGGAACATGCCGGGCAATCGTCCGGCACACTGACTCTTGAGCAACTCAGCCCGCCGATGTTTCTCCAAGATACATCGACACCACGGCACGAGGGGCAGGTTCCCGCTGTTCTCATGGGCCCCTGCCACGTCCGCCCTGAATTCGCCCCCATTTGCCAGCCGGTTTTCTGGCCGACGCCCTCAGTCGATGCGGCTTTCCAGGTACCGCGGCAATTGATGGAAGTCCTCCTCGGGACGGATGAGCCGCTCCTTCGCCCGCAATTTGCCGGTCTGCATAAGTTCCTCAAATCGCGGATAGCGCAACTGCAACTGTCCACTGACGCTGACCATCACGCCATCCAGTTTCCGCTCGATCAGAGCGCGATAGGCACCCACGCCGAGCTGGCTGCCGAGGATGATGTCAAATGCCGTGGGACGATGGCAGCGGACCTCATAACCGAACTGCAAACTGTTGATCTTTTTCTTTTTCTTGCCGGTCCGCTCCACGTAAAGATCGTTGACAAGTCGCGCGATCCGGCCCGTGAACTTGATTTGAGACACGGGAAAATGCCCGAAGGGGTCCGGCTCGAGCTGGGCAAATTCCTCTTCCGAAACGCACTTGCGGAGCTCCTCCAGCGGGAAGTATTCGCCCATCCCTTCCGCGAAGACCACCACACCGTAGGATTTACCCTCTTTTTCCCGCGCAATAATCGTGTCCACGACGCGGTTGGCCAGGGCTTTCAGATCGATGATCTCCCGCATTTGGGGCTTGCCTGTCTCGGGGTCGATCACCTTTTGCCCTGTTTTCGGGTTGATCGTCTCTTCCGTGGTCCACCATTCGGGCGGAATATCTTCCAGACTGATGATGAGGGACGCCTCACCAGCAATTCCTGCCCCGTAGGCCAGCCACCCCGCCTTTCGTCCCATGACCTGAATGAAGAAATAGGCCCCGGCTGCCCGGGCATCGGCCAGCAGATTGCGGACCTGGGTGGCAAGCATATCCACCGCGGTGAAGTATCCGAAGGTGAAGTCAATCCCTTCGTAATCGTTGTCGATGGTCTTGGGAAGATGCACGACGGCAATTCTGCGTCCCAAGTTGGGATGGCGATCCTGGAAGAGTTTGAACTTCGCTGCGGTGGTCAGGGTATCATCGCCCCCAATAGAGATGAGGGCATCCACACCCAGCGACGAGAGCGCGTCATGGACCGTCTTGAGCGGCGCCGTCTTGGCGGGGTCGTCCAGGTCTTCGTACGTATGGACGCCTTTTCCCGGGTTTGCCCGAGCAGTCCCGATAATGATCCCCTGCTGGCTTCGCACCAGCTCCAGGTCCTCGTGCTGGAGGCGAATGTAGTGCTTTCCCTCTTGCAGCGGCTTGTCGGGGGTGTATTCCATCAGATGCGTGTAGCCCTGGCGAATACCCAGCACTTCAATTCCCATCCGGGAAAACGCGATCGCGGCACTGGCGATCACCGCATTGGCGGCAGGCGCCGGCCCACCAGAAAACAAGATAGCCACACGCTTGATCGGCGAATCCACTTTGACCGGACTTCTCAAGGCCTGACTCATACCCAATTCACCTCTTTGTCACAAAACTGGATGACTCTCCATTCCCCGAATGACGATGGTCCCTCACGGAATGCCCCACAGTCCAGAAACCGCCCCGTCGCGTACGCCATCTCTTTTATTACGTTTGTCACAACGACCGGTTTTCCTGGGACGACCTCCGTCTCGTGTCGCCCGGGGCGCTACTTTTTGGCCCCCTCCTGCTGGCTCGGGATGAATGTTCGTTCCACGAAGGTGGTATCCGCTCGCGCATCGACAAACGTGGGATGCGAGAGGATGGCTTTGCTCAGCTCGACTGTTGTCTTGATCCCTTCGATCCTCAGTTCT
>NZ_JACIYL010000453.1 GCF_014359955.1 Thermogutta sp.
GACGTTCGGAACGTTTATTTACAACCTGCTCAAAGGGTTCGTCCATGTGGGTGGGTCCGTCCCGCTGAATTGACCGGTTGAAGAGTCAACGCCTGCTTCTATCCCAGAAGGTTGATCGATAAATACTGCGTGTCAATCGGACTGTTCATTCCCAGAAAATATCAATGTACTTTCGGACGAGTCTATGAGCACGTGACAATTTGACGCAGACAAAGAAAGGTGTTTATCCGGACATGCTGAATTCCTGGCTGCCTGTCCAGGACTCCGACGTAGTGAAAAACTCAGGCATCTCAGACAGCGCAGGAATAACCTTCGGATTTGGAAATTAAAAGGGCCTATGAACGAAAGCTCGTGGCTTCAATGGGCGGTGCCGGACTCGGCGTCTCACATTCTGCACGCAATCGCCCAGTTCCTCGTAGCGGTCAGACGCCGCTGGCAGGTCATGGTGGGGGCTTTTCTGGCGGTTGCGCTTCTCGGAGCGCTGTATTATGCAACAGCGCCCAGAATTTACTCTTCAAAAGCCGAATTACTCATTCTTCAAACGGGAGATAACGCACTTTCGCCCACAATCGAGGCACAGGGCAGTCGCGAAAACAGCCTCATACCCACGTTTGTCAATCTCATCACAAGCGCCAAGGTGCTGGAAGGAGCGATCCAGAAGTTGTCGCGGGAGGACCTCGCTGTTGATCTGGATATAGACAAACCAGAGACGTGGGTGGAGGGATTGCGGCGCAATCTGGCGGCCAGCGCCGTGTATCGCACGAATATCATGACTGTGGAATATCGATCGAAAGATCCGGGTGTGGCTGCCCGGGTGGTCGGCGCCGTGGTCCAGTCCTATCTGGATTTCATGCGAAACACGACCCAGGGGACAACTGCCGAAATTATCCGCATTCTGACCACGGAAAAGGACGATATTGCCGCACGGTTGAGCGAAAAAGAGCAGGCCCTGCAGCAATTGAGCCAGCAGATCGGGGCCCTCGACGTGGGCGTCAATTCCCAGACTGTTCACCCCCTCGTGGAAAGGGCCAAGGCATTCAACGACGCGCTGGTGGAGGTGCAAAAGGAACGCGTGCAACTGGCTGCCTCACTGCAGGCGCTTGAAAACGCCGTGCAGCAAGGGGCTGATATTCGCCAGTATCTTTTTGCGGCAGACGACACCGTCGGTCAGCAGATCCTCCTCGGTGTGTTGGGATTCAGTCGCGAAGAAACAGCCGCCCGACTGGAAGTCGAAAGGAAAGTGGTCGAGGACCGCGTCGAGCTGGCGCGTCTGCTTCAGGAATTTGGGAATAACCATCCGCGGGTCCAGGCGCTGCAGCAACAAATTGCCGCAAACGAAGCATTTCTTCTGGCTTATCAGGATCGCCTTCGGGCAAGACTCGACAATTTAAATATCCCTGAGCTCAGTCAGATGCTCTTGGGAACGCTTCGCCAACGCGTGAACGAACTGTGGCAGAAAGAAATGTCGCTTCATGCTCAGTACGAATTGGCAAAACAGGAAGCAGCCAATCTCGCGGGAGGTCTTGCCCAACTGGAAATGCTCAAAAACGACATTGCCGGATTGCGCGAGCTTTACGGCGGGCTGGTGCGGCGGATCACGAGCCTCGATCTTGCCGGGGATCTGCGGGCTTCCGTGATCACTGAGCCCAGGGAAAACCCCTCGCCGGTCTCGCCCAGCCTTCCGCGTGTTCTGATCATGGTGATCCTGGGAGGCCTGACGCTGGGGATGTTTGTCGTGTATGTGATGGACGTGCTCGACGATCGATTCCGGAGCGTCGAAGAAATCCAGTGGCAGCTTCGGGCGCCGGTGCTCAGCATCGTCCGGGAAATGCCTCCTCGCGAAGGGGAAGGTATCGAGGTCCTCGAGGTGGTGGCGGATCCCAACAGCCCTGTCAGCGAGAGCTTCCGTACGCTGAGGACGGCCCTCGCACTGAGCGATCAACCGACAGGTGCGATTGTCATCACGAGCACGCAGCCCGGCGACGGCAAATCCACCATCTCCGCCAATCTCGCTCTTACCTATGCCCATGTAGGGAAACGTACCCTGCTGATCGACGGAGATCTAAGGCGTCCCGGTCTCACCCAGCTTCTCGGCTTGCGGGGCGAACCGGGCATCACCGAGGTACTCCGCGACACGGCCCCCATCGCCGAGGCCATTCAAGCTCGCCTCAAAACGAACATTGTGCCCGACCTGGATGTCCTCCCGTGTGGACGTCGGCCGGCCAATCCTGCTGAGCTACTCGCCGGGCCGCGGACCGCAGAACTGCTCAATTGGGCGGTCGAACACTACGATCAAGTCATCATCGACAGTCCTCCCGCTCCCCTCGCCAGTGATACCGCCATTTGGGGACGCCTCGCAGACGGCATCATCCTGGTTCTGCAGCCCGAGAAAAATAAACGGCGTGCCGTCATCAGAGCCGCGGAATACCTGGGGTTCTTGAAGATTCCATTGCTCGGCATCGTCATTAACAGACTATCCAACGAGAAAGAAAAAGACTACAGCGGTTATTCAGGCGACTATTACGGCCAGGCCGACAAGAGTCACGAAGAAGCGGAGATTGCGGAATCGATCGCCACACCGGGGCGCATCGTCCCCCGCCGTGTTGCGTGAGCCACCATGCCGGCGGCGTTGCGCATAAAGATAGAACCGTAAACTCATACCAACATTCCGATTTATTTTGGTCATTCACTTGCCCGTGTTTTTGTGTGAATAAGAATCACAATAATTGTTTAACGCGGATAAAATCATGGTTTGTCCATGCGCGATCAAAAGGCGTCTTCTTTGATCCACCGTGCGATAGATGGTGTGCTGGTTGGTGGGCTGGCGCTGACGGTCTTCCTGCTTGGCGGGCGCAACCCATGGGCGGAGGCCGCATTGCTGGCCACCGCCGTGACCGGGGCGACCTTGATGGCCGTGGATGCCATCCTCTCCAGACGGTCGGTTCATCTGGGGGGTGCAGAATGGGTGCTCCTCGGCGGTGTCCTGCTGGGTGTTGTTCAGCTCTGCCCTCTCCCTGTCGGGTGGTTGCGCGTGCTTTCGCCCCAAATTGATCAGCTTCTCCCCGCCTGGCAAACTCCCGCCACGACTTCAATGCTCGGCGAATGGCGTGTTATTAGTCTGGCACCACAGGAGACGCGCCTCGGCTTGGGGCTGTGGATCGGATACAGCCTATTGTTTGTGACTGTCGTTTATCGGATTCAAAAATTAGAGCATGTGGAACGCTATCTGCGGTCTATAGCCCTGGGAATAGTTGTCGTTGCTGTTTTCGGATTGCTTCAATATCTTTTCGCGAATGGAAAATTCTTCTGGTTTTACGAGCATCCGTTTGCACATACTCGGGATGCGGTGAAAGGGAGCTTTGTTAATCGCAACCATTTTGCGGAGTTCATCGCGCTGGGGATCGGACCTCTGTTATGGTGGTTGCTCTATAAACGCCCTGCCGATCGGGCGAAACAGTCACGTGCGAGCGGCGGCTTTGCGACCAGCTCGAGCGTGGAGCAGAATATCCTGTGCTGGATGGCTCTCCCCGTAGTGGTGGTGGCGCTCCTGCTGTCATTTTCGCGGGGAGGCATTACCGCGGCACTGGTGGCAGCGCTGGTCGCGGGCATTGCCCTGGCTGGGGCAGGGGCCGTGCGGGGCCGGTGGATG
>NZ_JACIYL010000454.1 GCF_014359955.1 Thermogutta sp.
AGCCTGGCCTATCAGATGAATCTCCAGCAGACGCGGCTGGCCGAAGATCCCGAAGGACGCCAGAAGCACAATCGTCTGCTTCAGCGCGTGCTTCAAACTAAGGAACCCCTTCTCGTCCCACCGCAGTCCGGCAGCGGCGAGAACAACGGGGAGGGGAATCCCACGGACTTTCTGCTCATTCTTGGCCCTGTGAAGACCGAACTGGAAGTGGTCGGTCTTGTGGAGGTCTTCCAGCGGCCGGACGCTCCTCCGCCCGCCCAAAAGGGCTATCTGCGATTTCTGACCCAGATGTGCGATCTGGCGGGCGACTATTTCAAGACCCAGCAGCTTAAAAGCCTGTCTGATCGTCAGATACTCTGGTCCCGGCTGGAAGAGTTCACGCGGCTGATTCATCAAAGCCTGGATCCCCGTGAAACGGCGTACACATTGGCGAACGAAGCGCGGCGGCTCATCGACTGTGATCGGGTGAGCGTTTCCGTCCGACGGGGACGCCGCCAGGTCATCGAGGCCATTTCTGGCCAGGATGTGGTGAACAAGCGCTCGAATGTGGTGAGACTCCTGGGGGATCTGGCGACGGTTGTGGCCGCGGCTCAGGAGAGCGTTTGGTATTGCGGCGACACGGCGCAGTTGGCTCCGCAGATTGAGGATGCGCTCCAGGAGTATGTGGATGAGTCGCATTCCAAGACGGTGATTGTGATTCCCCTGGGGCGGCCGGCTCCTCCTCCCACCGACGAAAGCGAGGCTGACCGTCCTGTGGACCGACCGCCGCCGGTGGGCACGATGATCGTCGAGCAGATCGAGGACAGCCGCATCACGCCGCAATTGCGGCAGCGTGTGGAGGTCGTTGCCGAGCATGCGGCCATCGCGCTGGCCAACGCGGTGGAACACAACGAGCTTTTCCTTATGCCGGTGTGGAAAGCCCTCGGCAAATCCCGCCTGATCACCCAGGCACGGATGCTGCCGCGAACGGTGCTTTTTGGGGCCCTGGCGGTCCTCGTGTGCCTGATGCTTGTTTTCGTACCGTGGCCGTACAAACTTCATGCACGGGGCACGCTGGAGCCCGTCGTGAAACGCGACGTCTTTGCGGGAATCGACGGTGTGGTCGATGAAGTGTTGGTCCAGCACGGACAGCACGTGGAAGCGGGCCAGGTGCTGGCCAGGCTCCGCAACACCGAATTGAAACAGAATATCCTGGAAATCGAGGGCCAACTGGCCTCCAATCAAAAGCAGATCGCCACCATCCGGCGGGAACTCGCTGACCTTCGGGCACTCAGCCTTCAGGAGCGCAATCGACTGACCGGGCAACTGGCAGAGCTGGAAGCCCGGCAGATCAGCCTCATCGCGCAACGGGCCATCCTCAAAGAAAAGGAAAAAGAACTGACCGTCATCAGTCCCATTGCCGGGGACGTCGTCACCTGGGACGTTTACAATCGGCTTATCAACCGGCCCGTCAATCGGGGCCAGATCCTCATGAGGATCGCCGACACGTCAGGAGACTGGGAACTGGAACTCCATATGGCTGAGGACCGGATGGGCGAGATCGCCCTTGCCCGTCGCCAGATCCAGCAGCGCGATCCCAACGAGGATCTTACGGTGGAATACGTGCTGGCCACCGATCCCGGTCGGGTGCGTATTGGTCGGGTTAAAGACATTTATGCCTCGGCGGAGGTTCTTCCCGAGGAAGGCAATGTGGTCATGATCAAGGTCGCCATCAACAAGGAGGATTTTGATCCCGCTCAGTTACGGCCGGGGGCCACCGTCAGCGCGAAAGTGCACTGCGGTACCCGATCCATGGGGTACGCTTGGTTCCGGGATCTTATTGCGTTCATTCAGACGCGGATTGTCTTCTACCTGTGGTAGAGGAAGCCTGGCCTGACGCCTGGAAACTGGCAGAGGGGACCAGGCGGATTCGTTCGGTGAGATTGGTGGAAATAAAGCGACAACTCAACACGGAACAACCATGATGATATGGTTCGTGCTCAGCATCGCACTGTGGGGAGTTGAGGTGGCGGGGCCATCGGCGGATTCCGCCGTGATCACTCTCCCCAACTGCCCGGTGTCGGTCGTCGAGGAAGCCCAGGTTCCCGCGCGCGTGCAGGGGCAATTGATTGAGCTTTCGGTGAAGGAAGGAGATACCGTCAAACGGGGAGATGTCCTTGGGCGAATCGATGACGCGGTGCTTCAGAAAACTCTGGATGTCAAACGCTATCAACTGGAAGCTGCCAAGAAGGACGCGGACAACGACGTCAATGTCCGCTATGCGAAGTGGGCCAATCTCGTCGCGGATGCGGAATATCAGCAGGCTGTGGACGCCAACAACAGGGCGCCGGGTGCTGTCCCCCAGGCCGAACTGCGGCGGCTTCTGCTGGAGCGCGGCAAGACTTCATTGGCGATCGAGCAGGCGGCCCACGATCTGGAAGTCGCCAAACTCACCGTGCAGGTTCGTCAGGCGGAGCTCGCGGAAGTGGAGGAGCAGCTCCGCATGTACCAGATCGTGGCGCCCATCGATGGGATTATCATCAAACGATTCTTGCATACCGGGGAGTGGGTGAAACCGGGCGATCCCGTTTTTCACGTCGTCCGGATGGACCGGTTGCGGATTGAGGGGATGGTCAGTGCGGAAAAATACCTGCCGTCCCAACTCGCCAAGGCGCCGGTGGTGTTTGTCGTCAAACTTCCGCAACTGGGAGAACGGCAGTTTCAGGGACAGGTGGTGTACGTCAGTCCCGTGGTGGAAGTAACCGGCGAATTCACGGTGTGGGCGGAGATCGTCAATGTTCGGGACGAACGAAGCGGCCACTGGTTGCTTCGCCCCGGGTTGACCGGCCAGCTTATGATTCGATTGAACCCATGATCACGAAGGTACGCAGAAGAACGGCCAGCCATGAAATCCTGCCGGGTTCTGCATATCAGTTGTGCACTTGTTGATCGCCCTGCGGGCCGGTAAAACGCATGGTCACACTTGCCGATAGTCTGCTCTCCAGTTCGGCGCGACCCCTTCCAATCCGGAAGCGACCGGATCTGCTGGCCCAGCGCCAGCGCTACGAGGGCGAAGTGTACTGGGTGGTGAAGGATCCGGTCGGCCTCAATTATTTCCGATTTCAGGAAGAGGAATTTTTCATCCTCAACCAGCTCGACGGCCGCTCCAGCCTCGACGAGATCAAGGCCCGTTTTGAAGCCGAGTTCCCCCCGCAGAAAATCACCCTGGAAGAACTCCAGCAATTCATCGGGATGCTCCATCGGAGCGGGCTGGTGGTGGCAGCAGCCCCCGAACAGGGGCGCCAGTTGCTGAAAAGACGTTCCGAACGCCGCAAACAGGAGTGGATCAGCGCCCTGAGCAATATCCTGGCGCTGCGGTTCCGGGGAATCGATCCCGAGCGGATCCTCAATGCCCTCTATCCCTGGGTGCGGTGGATGTTTCACCCCGCCTTCCTCATTGGCTGCGTCATCCTGTGGCTGGCGGCACTGCTGCTCGTCGCCGCGGAGTTCCGCGTGTTTCTTTCCCGGTTACCCAGTTTTTACCAGTTTTTTACTCCGACGAACGCCCTCTGGCTGGCACTCACGCTGGCGATCACGAAGATTCTTCATGAATTCGGCCACGGGCTGAGCTGCAAACATTTTGGCGGCGAATGTCACGAAATGGGGG
>NZ_JACIYL010000455.1 GCF_014359955.1 Thermogutta sp.
GGTGGTGAAGGCTGAAGCCTTCACCGGAAAGCGGCGATAAATCGCCGCACTCCATATGGAGTGCGGGGCTTTAGCCCCGCTTTCGCCGCGGGACTTCAGTCCCCGCCGAAAGGCAATGGAACATCGAATGTTGACAAACGGACCTGACAAGCGGGTCCCTCCGAAAAAGGTGCCTCCGAAAAGCGGACCTGACAAGCAGGCCCCTCCGGAAAAGGTCTTTTCGGGAAGAACGGACCCGACGAGCGGGTCCCTCCGAAGCGGGTCCCGTCGAAAAAGGTCTCTCCGAAGCTCGGAGGGGCACGCTTGTCGTGCCCGGGGAGAGGGAATGGGCCATCGAGCGGTGTTGATCGGACCTGACAAGCGGGTCCCACCGGAAAAGGTCTTTTCGGAAAGAACGGACGTGACAAGCACGTCCCTCCGATGTTGTCGGGGCCATTCGTGAATTGTCCCTACCGGGGCCCGGGTGTCGCGGAGCGCGGCTTTTCGTAACCAGCTTCAAGAGTTGGCCATGCAGCGTCGCGCTGCCGCGTGTTCCGGCTTTCGTGCCCGGTGCGAAGGTGCGGGAGCACGTAATTTTGAAAAGCGAGGTTATCTCAACTTCGCGGGTGACTCATCCTGCACGGTGGCCACCCCCTCTTCTTCCATCTCCAGAAGAGCCTGGAGAGGAGGGAGAAGCTCCTCCGGCAGCTTGTCTTTTCCATCCCCAAACATGGCCTGAATCAACTGGGATTCGTCATGGTTGGGTGCTGAATGAGCCCGGCGATCCTGCACGGACAAAATGCTGGAATCTCCCGGGGGTTGGGCACTGGTGGAGGAAGAGGAAGTGTCGGGAATATTTTGGCGATAAGCGGCCAGCCGTTCCCGAAGCCTCTCCATGGCCGGGGAAAGTTTACCCGACGAAGGGGCGACTTCGTTCGGGGAGGTCGCCATCGGAGTCGATGGACCGGCCGAACCTTGCGGAGCCTGCGCCAGCCGGTCGCTTTCCTGTCGATTTCCCATGGCCGCGCGAAGGGCCGTCAGGCCGCCTTCTTCGCCTTGCAATTGGCGATTTGCGCGTGCCACCTGCTGGGAACTGCCACTTTCACCGGTACTGTTCTGGGGGTTGTGCGTCATGGAGGGAAGCGGCTGGACGCCAGTTTGCGGTTGATTGGCGGGAGCCGCCTCGGGTTGGAAGGGTGAACCCTCGAGGGCGGACTGTCCGCGGATCGGCCCGGGGTCGATCCACTGACCGCGCTCATCCAGTTGCATGGTTCCCATCTGGAAGTCGAGAATCATCCGTTGCACCTCGTAATCCACCCAGGCACCCAGGAAGGCGTTCTCGGCATCCAGCAGAGAGGAGAGCGCCTGGACCAGGTCGCGAGCGGTGTTCACACCGAATTGGGAAGTTTCGCCGGGTCGGGGAGGGGCCCGCAGACGTTCTCGCGCCAGGTCCACCTGGGCGATGGACACCAGCACCGCCGAGCGTCGCAGCTCGAACGTGTTCTGCCCCAGCCGAATGTTCCGCAGCGTATCGCGGAGACTCTGGGCGATCTGGTCCTCGAAGGCCATGTAGTCGCGGCGCGCCCGCTGAAAATTGATGAGCGCTGTCCGATACTGGTTGCGCTCCAGCAAACGCGTGAAGGGGGCATCAAAGCGGAAACCGACTCGCAACTCGCCCGTGTTACTGTTGAAGCCGAAGGGATTATCACCGATCGTCCGCAGGTCGCCACTGAATGTGACGTCCAGGTCACTGCGCAGTCGGTTGGCCGCAATCTGAATCTGCCGCCATTGATCCACCAGCGCAGCCCGGGCATTCATCCAGTCGAGCCGATTTTCCCTGGCAATTTCCAGGGCTTCCTCGGGTGTGATATCGACCGGGGTGAGCATCACACAATCCAATCGTGCCCTCGCCTGCACAAGCGAGAGATCGGAGATCTGGAGGAGAAGTGGTTCCAGAATCTGCAAAGCGACCTGCTCTTTGGGGGCCTTCTTCAGTTGCGCCAGGTTTTCCTGGAGGGAATCGAGTTGCGATTGCAGGGTCTGCATCTGAGCGCGTGCGTCGGCATATTTGCTTTGCAGGGCCGACGCCTCCTCGGCAGTCGCGTGCGCCATCTGCTCGGAGAGCTTGCTCAGGTCGCTTTCGGCTGCTTGAAGCCGGGCCTGGACATCCGCCACCTGCTTTTCCAGTTCTGCGATCCTGGCATTGGCCACCCCATCCGGGTCGTCGATGAATTTCTTGAACTCATCGAGGAGATCCTTCATGGGACGGCGTTCCACGCGCCGTTCTCCCCGCGCAGCCGGCAGTTTTCCTTCCAGGAGTAGCTGGAAGTCTTCATTGATGGCGCGAGCCCGCTCATCGAGATCGGCGATGGCTTTTTCGGCCTGCGTGAGGCCTTCCATTGTCTCCTCACCCGAGACGGGTTTGGAATAGAATTCCCGCAGTCGGGCGCGTCGCTCGGGAAGCAGCTTGTTGAGGCGGTCGATATCTCCCCGCACGATTTCCACCTGCCGGCTCACGCGGTCGTGGATGCTTCGCAGGCGATCAAGCCAATCTGGCGGCTCGGGCGTTGCGGGGTCTCTCAGGGCCCGATTCAGGAGCGTCGCCTCGCGCTGCAAATTGAGCAATTTGGGATCGATGAAATCGAACTGTTCGAGGAGACTGTCGGAGATTTCGACGGGCAAATCCGGGGGCAAACCGAGCGTCAGTTTGAAGCTGTCCAGTTGCGACTGGTAGGCCGTTCGCAGGGAAAGAAGGCGGCTCTGTGCGTTGTACAGGGACTGTAAGGCCAGGTCCACCTGATAGCGGTCGATGCGGTCGGCCTGGTGGGCGGCCAGAAGTTGTTCGTAGCTGTCTTCCAAGCCCAGCACGTTCTGTTCCTGATTGCGGATCTGGACCTGGCTTTGGAGCAGTCCGAGGACACCACCCCGGCCGGGACTCACACCCGGAGAAAGCGACCCGATCGTGAGACCTCCCGGGCTGGGGCCGGTTCCGGGATTCGTCCCGGTGACGATCTGCAAATAAAATCCGCGCTGATAGTGGGCCATCTGGCGGATGTTGGCCAGGAGATTGCGTTCGGCCTGGGTGAGGCTTTCCAAAACGACATGACGTCCTCCGGCACGGAGCAACGGTTGCACGAGGGAGAAATTCAGGATGGAAGCCGACGCATAGCTGTCGCTCCCGGAGTACTGCCACACCAGGGAGTTGGCAAAACCGATGAGCAACTCCGCACCGGTTGCTCCCAGTTTTGTCGCCTGGGCGTCGGTGTCGAGCTGGAGAAGGCTCTGCGGTCCTCCCGCCCGCCGGGGACCGTCGGCGGTGAAAAATGTCGAATGCCCGCCGAAGAACTGCACGTCGAAACGAAAACGTTCCGCCGTGACGTTCAACGCCGAGAGATACAGGTTTTCAAGCTGCCGCTGATATTCCCGAGAATGGACGAGGGCGATATCGACGGCCCTGGCCCGATCGAGCACCACAATCCCGCGCTCATCGCGCGGCAGATACGCCCGCCAGAAAGGGTTTTCCACGTAAAAGGTGTCGCCATTGTCATGCCAGTGGGGCCAGCCCTTCTTTCCATCCACATAGTGCATGAGCTGATGGGAGACCGGATCGTCCGGCGGCATCGGTTCGGCGTCCGGACAGTAGGGATCATAAAATCGGGCCTCGCG
>NZ_JACIYL010000456.1 GCF_014359955.1 Thermogutta sp.
GGTGCCGTCCGGAGACAAGGGGAGAGGTAAATTAGGCGGCCTTCGAGAGTACGCTAGACGCATCGGCAGAGACCACACCACGGTTTTGCGCTATCGCCATGCTGCGGAGGTGCTCCTTGCTGCTGAAAAAATGGTGTCCCAGGGCACCATTTTCTGCGACAAAGCCAAACATCTAGCCACCATCCACAGGCTGCCCCAAGACAGGTGGGCGGAATTCGTCGATTGGGTCGCCCAGGCCAACCCTACGGTGGCCGAGGTGGAAGAGCGTGTGGCCAAGGCTCTCCGTCCTGCCACAAGCCCACAACCCTTCCAAGACCCTCAACCAGAGGAACCATCCATAGTGCCGCACCGGGACACCCTCTGGGAGCCCAGCCTTCCGGAGCCCGAGGAGCCACGCCCTCTGCCCCACGTCGCCTTCAACAGCGGCGACAGCGAGTGGTACACGCCGTGGGAGTTCATCGAGCGGGCCGTGGCCGTCATGGGCGGCGTCGACCTTGATCCGGCATCAACTCCGGTTGCCAATGAAGTCGTGAAGGCGAAAAAGTTCTACACTGCCGAAGACAATGGGCTTGCACACGTTTGGCGTGGGCGGGTGTTTCTCAATCCGCCCTACGCACAGCCGCTGGTGCAGCAGTTCGCCGACAAACTCGTCCAACACGTCCAGGAGGGGCACGTGACCGAAGCGGTGGTGCTGGTCAATAACGCCACCGAAACCCGCTGGTTCCAGGCGCTCTTGGCCGCCGCCCAAGCGGTCTGCTTTCCCGCCGGCCGGGTGAAGTTCTGGCATCCGGAGAAGATCGCCGCCCCCTTGCAAGGCCAGGCCGTGATCTACTTTGGCCCTCAGGTGGACCGGTTCCAGCAAGCCTTCGCAGATTTGGGGAGGGTGTGCCATGTGGCGCGATAACGGGGCCAATCCACTCCGATGGGATTGCACGAAGCAGGGATGCTTCAACCAGAAGAAACGGCCCAAGATCGAGCTGTTTGCGGATTGCCTCCCCGGCCGGATCGCCTTCACGGACATCGACGCCATTACGGAGATCAACGGCCATTTGCTCGTGTTGGAATGGAAAGATCACACGGAACTCCCCAAGGGGCAGAGGATTCTATTCGAGCGTCTGACGCTGGGGTGTCCGGCCACTGTGCTGGTGATCGAAGGGGATGCCGAGCAAATGTCCGTCGTCAGTATTCGCATGGTTTGGCGCGGCGTGATTTGGCCACCGGAACCCGCGGACCTGGATCGCTTGCGACGAGAGATCCAAGCCTGGGCCCGGTGGGCGGCTGTCACGCCCGCCTTGTCAAGGACCCCAAGAGCATGAACGAAGCAATCGGTGATGTTGTAACCCTGCCGCAAGAAGGTCTGGCCCGTTTCGCCACCGGCGCGGTGCGTGGCACCGACGCCGACGGCGAGCGATGGGACTTGATCACACCGATCGGGCTGCGGCGCCTGGCCCAGACCTGCGCCGAAGGTGCGGCCAAGTATGGTGAGCACAACTGGACCCGCGGCATCCCGGCCAGCGTGATGCTCAACCACGCCATCCGGCATCTCTACCTGTACCTGCAGGGTGACAAGAGCGAAGACCACCTGGCCCACGCGGCGTGGAACATCCTGGGGGTGTGCCACTTCGAGGAGGCGCTGCCCGCGATGATCGACATTCCGGCAAGGAAGCAGGGCTGATACCGAATGGACACGAGCCTCCTGGACGCGGCCTTGCATTACGCCGAACTGGGCTACGCGGTCTTTCCCTGCCGCCCGGGCGCCAAGCAGCCGCTCACGCGGCACGGATTCCAGGACGCCACGTCTGACGCGGCCCAGATCCAGGCGTGGTGGGCACGATGGCCGGATGCCAACGTGGCGATCGCCGCTACGGGGCTGCTCGTGGTCGACATCGATCCGCAGGCGGGCGGCTGGCCGCACGAGCCGGAGCACGCCGCGGAGCTTCTGGCAGCCGGCGCCGTGTCACTGACGCCACGCGGCGGCCGCCACTACGTGTTCCGCAGGCCGCCGGGCAAGGACTGGAAATGCTCGACAGGGCAGTTGGCCACCGGCGTCGATATCCGCACCGACGGCGGCTACATCGTCGTTCCGCCATCGCGCACCACCAATGGTGCCTATCGCTGGGTGCCGGGAATGGAGCTCGAGATGTCCGCCGCTCGGCTCCCCGAGCCGCCAGGCTGGCTTGCCGCACTGCTGGATCGCAGTGAACGGCGTGCGACGCCGCTGGCAGAAGTTGGCATGACGATTGCCGAGGGGCAACGCAACGACACTTTGGCCCGACTGGCAGGCACCATGCGTCGGGCGGGGATGACCCGCCAAGAAATCTTGGCCGGCCTACGCCAAATCAACGTCGACCGCTGCCGGCCGCCCTTGCCGGAACAGGAAGTCGAGCAGATCGCCACGAGCGTGGCCCGGTACGAACCCGACCAGGCCATGAGCATCCTGGTCCACGGGCTGGAACTCCCGCCGGCGGCGGGCGGCCAACTGCGCTTCACCGGAATCACCTCGTCCGAGTTGGCCGCGGCCGAGTACACCCTGGAGTACCTGATCGATGGCCTCTTGGTACGCGGCCAGCCGGGCGTCATCGCCGGACCCAAGAAGACGCTCAAGACGAACCTCTCGATCGACCTGGCCTTGTCGCTGGCCGAGGGAGGGTTGTTCTTGGGCCGTTTCAACGTCCCGGAGGCCGTGCGCGTCGGCGTGATGTCCGGGGAATCCGGGGCGGCCACCATCCAGGAGACCGCCTTGCGCATTGCTGCCGCCAAAGGACGCCCTTTGGCCCAGTACGAGAATGCGATCTGGTGCTTCGACGTGCCGCAATTGGATAGTGCCCAGCACATGGCCGCCCTGGGGGATTTCATCGCGGAGCACCAACTCGAGGTGCTCATCCTCGATCCGACCTACCTGATGATGCTGGGCCTGGGGGACGACGCGGGGAACCTGTTCGTCGTGGGCCGATTCCTCAAATCGCTCGGAGAACTGGCCCAGAGGACCGGTTGCACGCCGCTATTGTGCCACCATCTGCGCAAGACGCGGGCCGAACCCTACGAGCCGCCCGAACTGGAAGAGATTGCCTGGGCCGGTTTTCAGGAGTTCGTGCGCCAGTGGGTGCTCCTGGGCCGGCGCAAGCGGTATGACCCGGCCGACGGGGGCCATCACGAGCTGTGGATGAGCGTGGGCGGATCGGCCGGCCACAGCGGGCTATGGGCCTTGAACATCGACGAGGGCACGCGTCAGGACCCGGGAGGCAGGCGGTGGGAGGTGGAAGTGCTCAACGCACACGAGGCGTATGACCAGCGGGCGGCAATCGAGGAGGAACAGGCAGAGCGACGTCAAGCCCGACAAGACGACCTGCGTCAGAGGCGGCAGCGCGAAGCGGTCTGGCAAGCACTCTGCCTGTTTCCGGGCGGCGAGACACCTCGCGTCATCCGTGAATCGGCGGGCGTTAGCGGCGCGGTCGCTACCAAACAATTAGCCAGGTTGGTGCAAGAGGGAATCGCGGAAGAATGCATGATTCAAAAACACACCCGAATGGAGCGGGGGTTCCGCCCCAAAAGAAAGTGATGGGACTGGTGGGACTGGTGGGACAGTCCCAGCAGTCCCGGCGGGACGGGTGGTGGTGGGACTGG
>NZ_JACIYL010000457.1 GCF_014359955.1 Thermogutta sp.
GATGGCCTCGCGGCTTTCCTCGGCCGGCAGGTCAGCAAACTCGAGAATCCCAAAGAATTCCCCATCCTGGACGACAGAAACCACAATGCGCGAGCCAGTGGCCACGGCGGAAGTTTCCTGCTTAACTTCTCTTGCCGTTTTTCCTTCAACACCATATTGGTCGGTCCGTTCCCCACCAGTTCCGACAGGGTTTTCAGCGGACTGATCGGCAGAGTCCAGCGTTTGGATGACGATGGTATGGCCCTCGCTTTCCACCCGGATGCCCCGACCGGGCAAGACTTCGATGGATCGGGCCGTCGGAAATGTGAGTTTCCGCCGACGGACCTCTTCAAGGACAGCGCGGGCAACGGGATGGAGGCTCAACTGTTCGGCCGTAGCCGCCACCTGCAACAGCTCATCCTCCGTATGGCCGGAAGCAGGGCGGAGTCTCACGAGCTGCGGTCTCCCCACAGTGACCGTGCCCGTCTTGTCCAGAACGACGGTATCCACAAAGGCGGCCGACTCCAACGCCTGGGCATCACGCACGAGGATCCCGCGGGAGGCCGCCCGGCCACTTGCCACCACGATCGCCGTCGGCGTGGCCAGGCCGAGAGCGCACGGGCACGCCACCACCAGGACGGCCACCGTGGCACTCAAGGCCATCCTCCACTCGCCGAGGACGAAGCCCCAGATCACAAACGTCGCGGCGGCCGTGATCAAAACCCCGGGAACAAACCAGGCCACCACGCGGTCTGCCAAACGTCCCAGACGCGGCCGGGTCTCCTGGGCATGTTCCACCATCCTGACCACCTGGGCGAGAATGGTCTGTCTGGCCGGCTTGGTCACGCGGATGGCTATCGGCCCGGTGAGATTCAGCGTCCCTGCGAAAACTTCCTGACCAACAGTTCGCGCCACCGGCACCGATTCCCCCGTGAGCCACGATTCATCGATTTCACTTTCTCCCTCTGTGATGAGACCGTCGAGAGGGATCTTTTCTCCCGGCAGAACCCGGACCTGATCCCCCACCTGAACCTTGTGGACCGGCACCTCCTGAACAGACTGACCGGAGATGACTCGCGCGAAAGACGGAGAAAGATCCATCAATCGTCGGATGGCCAGGGATGCCCGAAATCGCGCTCGCACCTCCAAATACTTTCCCAAAGTGATGAAGGTGAGAATCATGGCCGCGTCGCTGAGGTACATGGGCAAGACGGGCAGGAAGATGCTGCCGGCGGGATGGGAACCTGTTGGGGCATGACCGGCAAGGGACCAGCCGCCGAAGGCCTCTCCTATTCCGGCCAGATAGGCCGTCCAGGTACCCGCGGCAATGAGCGTGTCCATGCTCACGCCGCCATGCCGCAATTGCTTCCAGGCCGAAGAGGCGTACACCGCGCCCAGGTAAAATTGAACGACCGTGGCCGCGATAATGGCCGGCCAGGCTGAAAAGGTCGTCGCAATACCAGGGACAAACATGGTGGCGAGGATGATAATCAACCCCACACACCCCACCGCGAGCTGCCGAAGGCGCATCTTTTGTTCTTCGGCCTCGCGGGACCAGGGCGATGAAGGGGCGGACTCTTCGCCCTCCGCCTCTCCTGAGGAGTCTTCCAACGGAACGGCTTCGTATCCGGCGGCCGCCACCGCCTCAACGAGCGGCTGAGTTTCCAACGACTCGTTGGAGGTGTGCACCACGGCCCGCTGCGTGACGAGATTCACCTGCGCCTCGTCCACACCGGGCACTGATCGCAGGGCCTTTTCTACCCGAGCAACGCATCCGGCACAGTGCATGCCACGAACTTCCAGGCGGATTTCCCGCGCCATGGGAGGTTTTCCTTTGCAAAAGAGTTCATGAGGTTGATGCCTAGCCAAACGCCGGCGGCCCAGCACATTCCTTTGCGCAATTCTATGCAGCCCAAGGAGAATTCCCAAATGAGCGTTACTCTGTTGCGTGCTCCAAAGCCAGCTCGGGTGGACAGGCTTCACACGGACGGATGCCTCGCGCGATCGCGGGATGACTCCCCGCGGTTTGTGAAATCACCGCTGACACGGGGCGTGCAGTCTGTCCGTTCAATTCTTAACACGATGTCCGCGAAAGGCGTTACTGCGTGCATTTTTGGCACAAACGGGTTATTCGTCGCCATGCACCGGCCGGGGAAATTGCGTCGGCAGCCACTCACCGCCCCCCAATTGTGTCCTATATTTCCCTAGAACCGCTGAAAGCTCCATGACACCGCACCCCTGAGAATCAGCGGAAAGCGCGAAAAAGCAACAGCCAAGCGTGGGCAACGCCATACCAAAGGGTGCTTATGGGAGCACGATGTTTTGCCATTCTAAGCGGCCTGGCCACTATCTTTTTGATAGGGTGCGGAGCGACTATTTTGTGGGCGGATCGATCGCTCCGGGAAGAATTGCTCCACGATGTGCGAAACCAGGCAGCCAACTTCCCCATTGACGCGCTCCGGGAGCTTCAGGGTAATCCCCGCGATCTATCGAAGGAAGCCTACCGGAAACTCAAGAGCTGGCTTCAGGAGGTTCGCGCCAGTGTCAGGGACTGCCGATTTGCCTACCTGATGGGTCAAGAGCCGGACGGCCGCGTGTTTTTCCATGGTGACAGTGAACCCGACGATAGTCCCGCAGCTTCCCTGCCGGGTGATGACTACGCGGAAGCCTCACAAACGTTGAAGGGTGTTTTTTCTACCTCTCAAGCCGCTACCGAAGGCCCTGTTCCGGACCGATGGGGGACCTGGGTTTCTGCATTCGTCCCAATTGTCTCCCCGGAAAGTCAAAAGGTCATTGCCGTTTTGGGCGTGGATGTTCAGGGGTCTCACTGGTATCAACGCGTCGTGTTCCGCGCGCTCGTGCCGAGCGTAATTCTCCTCGCATTTGTCATTGCAATTGGCATCGTCGCGAAAAGTTCTCAGTGGTGCTCGTTCTTGATCAGGCGAGTCCAATGCTCTGCCGAAACGCTGGTTTATTCCCCGGCGGCTCCGCGCCAATTTTTCCTCGCCGTGGTCCTGCTGGCAGTCCTGTTTCTCGGGGTGACGGCCTGGGGAACCTATCGATGGACTGAGCAGCAGATCCTGGAGCAAGCCCAGGAAAAAATCCGCCTTACCAGGCAATTGAACACAGCCCTGCGAAACTTTTTCGCCCAGCACGTCCGTCCCGAATTGTTTAAACACGTTTCACTTCACGACTTGACGCCGGAGTTGATGTCCACCTCTGCCGGCGTGCGGCGGGTCTTCGAATACGCTCATCTTTCCGAGATGGGCTACATCGTGCGGTTCCCGGTGGATCGACCGCTCAATCCAGCCAATCGGCCGACTCCGGCTGAAGAAAAACTGATTCAATATTTCACGGAGAATCCGAAAGCCCGTTCCTGGTCTGGCCGACTTAAATTCTTCGAGGGTGGCGAAGAATACCTTGTCAATGCAGTACCGAAACGTTTTGAGCAGTCTTGTCTGCAATGCCACGGGCAACCCGAAGATGCTCCGCCGTCCCTGCTGACCCGGTATGATCCGCAGGGTTTCGGACACAAGGTGGGCGATGTGTCTCTGGAAATTGTCGCTGTTCCTCTGAATCACGTGCGAACACAGGCTCTCGCCCGCATCTTGGGACACCTCGGTGTGGCGATGGCCACGTG
>NZ_JACIYL010000458.1 GCF_014359955.1 Thermogutta sp.
AATCGTGGTGGAAAAGCCGTTCGGACGCGATCGAGAATCGGCCCGGCAACTGAATGCCAGGATCCACGAAGTATTCGCCGAACATCAGATTTACCGCATCGACCACTACCTGGGAAAAGAGACCGTCGCCAACGTTCTCGTCCTGCGATTTGCCAATACCATTTTTGAACCCATCTGGAATCGAAATTATGTCGATCACGTCCAGATCACCGCTGCGGAGGATTTGCCCATAGGTCGGCGGGCAAGTTTTTATGAATCCGCCGGGATTCTCCGCGATATGTTCCAGAACCACCTCCTCCAGCTCCTCACGCTGACGGCCATGGAGCCGCCCAGCCGGGTCAACGCGGACGACATCCGGGATGAGAAGGTGAAGGTGCTGCGGGCGGTTCGTCCTTTCACACCGGCCGATGTAGCGGCGAACACCGTCCGCGGCCAGTATCGCAAGTATCGCGATGAGCCCAACGTACCGCCCCACAGCCAGACAGCGACTTTCGGAGTGGTCAAGCTCTACGTGGACAACTGGCGATGGCAGGGCGTGCCGTTTTATCTCCGCTCGGGAAAAGCGATGTCCTGCCGCACCACGCAGATTGTCATTCAGTTCCGTGAACCTCCCCACATGATGTTCGAGGAAGGCCCCAAACATATTCACGAGGCCAACCGCCTGGTGCTTCAAATCCAGCCCGCAGAGGGCATCCAGATCCATTTTCAGACCAAAGTCCCCGATGCGGGAATGAAAATGCGTCTGACCGATCTGGATTTCAACTTCCGAGAGAAGTTCGCGGGCGAAATGCCGGAAGCCTACGAGCGATTGCTCCTCGATGTGATGATCGGCGATCCCAGCCTCTTTGCCCGCGCAGATGAGGTTGAACTTGCCTGGGGAATCATTGACCCCATCCAGCAGGTGTGGGATGCCGGCGGTCCTCCCCAACTGGAGCTTTACGAGGCAGGCGGGTGGGGACCTCCCTATTCGGAAGAATGGATGCAGCGACAGGGACGCCGGTGGTTCAATGTCTGCCCGGTGTTGGAGTAGATAAGTTACAGAATCCACACAGGACGCAACTCCACAAGCGAAGGCACAACAGCCTCCGGGATCACGAAGCGTGGAAATTTGCACAGTCCATACAAGATCGGAAATCTAATAGCCTCCGTCCTGCCTTGACACATTTCAAGACCTTTATCCTGGGAGCGTTACCCCTTTCACATTCTCGCGTTGCGGCTTCCTGGAAAGATGGGTAGAATTGCGGAGCCTGGCGGGCCATTTTCCGGACCGGGTGCCAGCACATCCCAGTCAGATTCTGCTGGATCACCGCCCTTGTTCCACCTTGCCAATGTGGAAGGATTCGCAATATGGGCACGGATGCGGCACTGAGCAAATATTCAGAGTTCGAGCAACTTCGCTTCGCGCGGGATGTCGTCAGTACGATCGGCCGGGCGGTCGTTCAGGCGGCGAGTTGTCTCGGGCCCTCCTTTTGCAGGGCCATTGCCCTCATCTCTTCCTGTTCCGGCAGCGTGATCGTCACGGGTATCGGCAAGGCGGGGCTTATCGGGCAGAAAATCTCCGCCACGCTGGCCTCCACCGGCACGCCCAGTCACTTCCTCCATCCTGCCGAGGCTGTCCACGGTGACCTGGGAAGAATACGCCGGGGAGACGTGGCCATTGTGCTCTCCTGGAGTGGAGAAACCGAAGAGATCGTTCGGTTGCTTCCGTTTTTCCGCGAAATGGATGTTCCCATCATCGCGATCACCAGCCGTGCGGAGAGCCGGCTCGGTCGTGCGGCGGTCGCTGTGATCGCACTGGGAAGCATGTGTGAAGCTGGACATTTACAGCTCGCCCCAACCACCACGACGGCCGCCATGCTCGCGGTGGGAGATGCGATCGCCCTGACGCTTTCCTACCTACGCGGATTCCGGCCGGAGGATTTCGCCCGGTTTCATCCGGGGGGAAGCCTCGGTCGCAAGCTGGGCAGAGTGGAAGACCAAATGCGTCCTCTTTCCCAGTGTCGGTTGGCCTCCGAACGACACACCATCCGCCAGATCATCGTGGAAACGCGGCTTCCCGGCCGTCGCACGGGAGCGATTATGCTCCTCGACGACGAGGGGCGATTGACGGGCATTTTCACCGACAGTGATCTTGCCAAACTCCTGGAAAGCCGTCGCGAATCCGTTCTCGACGAACCCGTTTCCGACCACATGACTCGATCTCCGATAACGGTGCCCGTGGGGACGCCGCTGCGGGAAGCCGTGGCGCTGCTCGCCCAGAAAAAAATCAGCGAACTGCCGGTTGTTGATGAGAACCACCGCCCCTGCGGTCTGCTCGATATCACTGATGTGATTGGCTTGTTTCCCGAGGCTTCCGCCGCCATCGATGCCGAGTTCGTATGGCATGACGAATCCGCAGAACATGCGCCCCAGAGCAACTCCTCCACGGAATCGAGCGACAGCAAGCGGGATGTTCCACCGACGATTATCCGTCTCGACCGTTCAAAAAGGAGCAGGCCCAATCAAACGGATTGATAATTCCGAGTAATTCCGAGCTTCGCCATTTTTGCTAAAAACCAACGAAGTTTGAAGCACGCACGAGAAATTTCAACGAGGCTGATGATGCCGCCCCAACACTCAAGAGAGACCGTCCCCGACCTGCCCGATGATCTTCGCCGACGCTGTCTGGCCGTTCGCGCGATCATTTCCGATGTGGACGGAGTTTTGACGACCGGCCAACTCTGGCTGAGTGAGCACGGTTACGAACTGAAAGGTTTTCACGTGCGAGATGGAATGGGGTGCGTCCTGTGGAAAAGAGCCGGATATCGCCTGGCACTGCTCAGCAAGCGGCGGTCCATTGTCGTCGAACAGCGCGCCAGGGAAATGGGCGTCGATCAGTTGATTCAGGGGGTCGGACCGAAATGGCCGGCGGTGGAGAATGTACTCAACGCGTGGGGGATATCCCCTCACGAAGTCTGTTATCTGGGTGATGATTTGCCCGACATTGCCGTGATGGAACGGGTGGGGCTGGGCGTGGCAGTGGCTGATGCTGCCCGGGACGTGCGCGCAGCAGCTCAATATGTGACGGCTGCATCGGGCGGATGGGGAGCCCTCCGCGAGGTCATCGAATTGATTCTTCGAACGCAGCGTCTTTGGCACACGCTTCTCGACAGCTATCTCGCCGAAGAACGGGGAGACACGCAAACGGATCGGAACAACTGTGCCGTCGTTACAGTTTCAAACACCCTCAAAAAATGCTGAGGCACCGCTGGGCACAGATCATTGTGAGCCTTTTGGTAACGGCTGCGGCCTACCAACTGTATGCCGTGCTGGCGGTCCCCCTCATCGAACCACAACCAGACCTGCAGAGTACTTCCCACCGCAGCGTGGACTTGCCTGCCGACCAGCGGCTTCAACAGCGCCTGCAAGCACTTTCGGCTTTCTTTCCAGGTCGAAGTCAGCTCATCAAAAACGCCAAAATGCTGGAAATCGACCAGACGACGCTGCTTTTCCAGGATTACTGGAATCTCGGTGAGGGGCGTGTGCTGGTTCGGCCATGCCTTCTGGTCTTTGATTCCCGCACTTCGCCGTCGCAAAAATGGCCGTCGAATCTTCCGGAAA
>NZ_JACIYL010000459.1 GCF_014359955.1 Thermogutta sp.
AAAGGCCATCCAATCCGCTCGGCAAACTGCAACGGTTGGCCACAACCTGCGTGAGTTGGCGAGTACTGAAGATGGCCAACTTCGATAGACCGAGCCAATCGCAGAGCGCATCCAGATTTCCTCCAGCCCCTCGTGAACATCGGGGAAGTGCGCGGAGGCAGCAGGAAGGGGCTTTCGAGACGGACCTTTTTCCTGCGAGGTCCGCCTGTCTTTTTTCACCAGAGTCCTCCGGCTGTCCGGGCGGAAGCGATAGGCAACCGCTTGACGCCGAATTGGCCGGGGAATACTGACCGAGCACGATCGCCAAATCGGCCCGTTCCGTCCCTTCAAGAAAAAAAGAACGGCACTGGGTGGGGGTCATGAGCCAGCTGTCCAGATGCCGCGGCGTAGCCCCCGACCATGCGCGAAGCTCCTGAAATCCCCCGAAAGCTGCCCGGGAAAGAAACGTCTGCACGTGAATCTTCCGAGCGGCGAATCCCCGGAGAAGGACCCGTAACAGGGGCCAGGGGTCTGTCGCCCCATCGAGCGTGCCAAGGGCCAATCGGGGAACTGACGTCATATTCTTACCTGCGTATCCGTCCTGATTAACAAATCCGCTCAAATCCGCATTAGCAGCCTGAATTCACTGGCCAATCTGTGCCTCGCTGTTGGCATTTTTCGCGGGCTCCCCAGAAGAGTCAAGCGAAGAGGGACAAAGCAGGAAGAGAGGATTGGACCGTCCACGCCGTGTCGTTGGGGAAAAGAACACCCGGGTTTACAGGTCACGGAGCGACACGACTGCCTGCCGCGCCCGCTCCAAAAACGCCTGTTTCGGCTCCCCATTTTCCAGCCACATGGGTGGACCAAAAATGACCCGCGTGAGGAGCGGCACCGGGAGAAACTCCCCGCGCGGCAGGATGCGGTTCATGTTGTCCAGATAGACGGGCACAAGTTCCAAATCCGGCCGACGCTTGGCCAGATAGTACAGGCCGCTTTTGAAGGGGGCGACATCAGGCCCGAGCGTTCGGCCACCCTCCGGAAAGATGATCACCGAGTATTTGTCGCCCATCGCCTCCAGAATTTCTGCGACCGGCGAGTGGTGGATCTTGATTTCCTGGCGATCAATGAGAAGGGCATTGAAAACTTCGCACGCCAAATACCGACGCACCGAGTTAGCCACCCAGTAGTCCTTTGCGGCGACGGGACGGGTAACAGCCCGCACCGCGGAAGGCAAAGCCGCCCATATGACCACGGCATCCAGATGGCTCGTGTGATTGGCGAAATACACCCGCTGGCATGTATCGGGTTGACAATTCACCCAGCGCACACTCGCGCCACTGATGAATCGAGCAATTGACGCAAGCAGGACGCGGAGTCCCCCCGTGACCACCGCAGGCACGCGGGATCCCGCCGCCCGACGCGGATGGACACTCTCCTCTTTCGCCTCCAGCGCAGGACTCGAAGTACCAGATGTGGCCAGGATTTTCATCAATCCCAGAGGATTTTGTAAGTTCGACGGCAAACCACCAACGGCCCGCTCCCTGCTTTGGGCCGGCGTCCCCGCAACCAGCCATGGCGATTTCCCCCCATTCCCCTATAGCACTTCCCGCACACCGTCCCGACGCCGGTTACGGTGCCCGCTCCATCCCTTGCGCCCCGGCGACTTCAACCGGCTTGGGAGGTTGAAACTTCCGCACTCTGACATTCCGCACGCGCGCCCATGCCCACTCGTAATGCTCAGGCAATTCGGGCAACACTCCCACGTCGAAGTTCGGAGCGGGCCGGAAATTCGGATCACGGACCTCAACCATTAGCGTACCATTGACCCACAGTGCCGCATAGCCGTCGGCCAACTGAACCTTGAGGTGATTGAGCCTGAACAGAGAAGCGGGCAGAGAAATCGGCTTCCGTCCCACACTAACCCAAATCTCATCGGGCCAAGCGACAGTTAGACGATCATCGTTAGTGGGAGCGAAATCCTCGTCCAATTCCCGGGGAATGACGAGGCCAAGAAAGAGGCCGTAGTTGTACTCATGCGTCTGGACGTCGAATTCGACCTCCAACGGCCAGGGGAAGGAGGCGTACGGCCTGATGACCGTGCGGGGTAAAGCGCGGTTTCCCCGAACAACGGCGGTATTTTCATCTTCGTACGTCCAGGCGCCGCCGACGATCATCCATCGGGTAAATCCCGGATCGAATCGTAACGGACACCAGTCACCGGCGTTGAACGCAAGCAGGCCTTCCAGTTCGCGAATCCAAATCGTGCAATAAGCCCGGGACTGAGGATGGTCATCCGCCGCGTAGGCCTCTTCGAAAAGCTGTTTGGCCTTTTCCAGGATCTCATTGGGATAAGGCGGTGTGATCCCTTTAAGCATTTGCTGCGCGGCTTTGATCTTTTCCGCCCCTTTTCCCGTGAAGGCGTACAATTCGGTGATGATCCGCGCGGTCTGCAGATACCAGCCAGAGAGGACCGGTTCGCAAAATTTTCCGCCAAGCTGGTCGGCGATCTGCCGCGCCTCCTGAAGCCGCCCGGCCCGGCAGGCGATACAGAACTTCCGCGTCATTAACGCCTCGCGGGTAGGGTAGAGGACAATGTCGCCCTGGCGGCTGGGATGCTTGATCATCCCGTCCACGATCTCACACGCCCGTTCGTACACCCCCGGCATTCGCCACACGGGATGATCCTCGTAAAGCACCTCGTTTCGGGCGAGATGGAGCTCTTCCTCGACGTCTTCAATCGCTGTCATAAAGAAAGCTGGAACCGGGGAGTCGTACTTGCGGTAGTCCGCGGCGCGGATGGCCAGTTGATACATTTCCTCCACACTGCCGCCCCAGCGGGGTCGCAGCGCCCACAGGTACGAAGAATAGGCGTGTCTGGAGTCTGGATCCAGCGCCACCGCCCTTTCGAACCATTCGTCCGCGGAGTCTCCGGTCTCGCCCGTCATGGCCACTCCAATCATGAGCTCGGCGGGCTCCGCCCAATCCGGGTGTAGCTTGAGGGCTTCCAGTAACTCCGCTTTCGCCTTCACCATTTTCTCGTGGAAAACCGGCCATGCGTTAGGAAGAACGTGATGGGCAAAGCGGTTTCCCCGCACCCACCATCCCTCATCGATGAGGTACTGGGCGGTGAGCATATGTCGCAGCCACGGGTCCATCTTTTCTTTCACCGCCATGCAGCCCTGGTAAACTTTTTCCACGCACCGTCGGTTTTCAGGAGCGGAGCTGTTTCCCAGCGCGACTCGCAGTTCCCAGAACAGCACGCGGGCCATCAATGGCTCCAGCGTGGGATCACACAGCCGCTTTGTCACCACCCGCACAAGATCGTCGCTCAAGTTCCCCGGATTGCGGGGGAGGAGAATAGACGCTTTCACAGCAAGGGCCGAATACAATGCCACCCAGCGTGCTTCCTCCGGGTAGCAGATCTCATCGAACCCTTTCAGAGCTTCTAAAATAAACGCCTGCGATCGCAGCGCATCCTCCTGGAGAAGTGCCAGAACGTAATAACTCCGCACGAGAGGATCTCGGCATCCCCTCTCGAACAATTTTTCTCCCATGGCGGACGTGATACGCGGAGAAAGCCCCCGCGGCCGGGGCAGGGACAGAAGCATCACCCCCCCCA
>NZ_JACIYL010000046.1 GCF_014359955.1 Thermogutta sp.
CAACGGAATCCTGCTGTCGGACCATCATGTAGGAGAGAATCGCTGTGAGATAACACCCATATTCGAGTTTGGTTATTTTCGCGTCGTGCCGGTAGTTCATCGAGCCACTCGCATCCAGCAGAATCTGGACGCGCATGTTGGTCTCTTCTTCGTACTGCTTGACGTACAGCCGCTCCGTCCTGGCAAACATCCTGTAATCAAGATGTCGGGGGTCGTCACCCGGCACGTATTCGCGGTGTTCGGCAAATTCCACGCTAAAGCCTTTATAAGGGCTCGCGTGAAGACCAGTGATGAAGCCCTCCACCACTCCCCGTGCCACGAGCTGCAGGTTTTTGACCCTCGCCAGTGCAGATGGTTCCACATATCGGTAGGCGATCCGCGGGCTCATCGGAGTTGAAACCTCCTGCGGAGAATCCATTCCACCGTAAGCACGGCGACGAATATTGCCCAGAACAGGGGCGGCCAGAACAACGGTTGTTCTACATAGATGTTCTTTTGTCGCTGTTCTTTGTTGAGTTGATCAACCAGATAGTCAGCGGCCGAAATATGGGCGTACCTGCCTCCCGTATCGCTGGCGATGGCCGCCAGAGTTTTTTCATCGAGGTCGAGTTTTTCGAACTCCAGATACGGTCGGCCAACTTCCACGACGATCTTTTCGGCTGTGAGTTTTTGCTCATCCAGCTCGGCTTCCACTTCTATCTCCAGAGGGCCGCTGAAGCGAGGCTCGTAGGAGGCGCTGTAATGTCCTCCCGGTCCCGGGCGGCTCACCAGCGTCACCTTGTCGGAGGCTCCCGACTTGGCCCGAATGGTAGCCACAACCTTGGCTTTGTCGGTGCCCTCTCCTCTTTCGTCGCGGACGACGGCATTGATCTGAATAACTTCGTCCGGCTCGTAAGCCGCTTTGTCAGTACTGGCGACGAGAGACGCCCGAGATTCCACCTGTTCAAATCGCCCGGCCGCCCAGCGGATGAGCTGGCCCCAGAATTGCAGGAAGGGTGACTCCTGATCGAGAACGCGTGGCACCTGCTGCCATTTCCGGGTGGTATCTCCGGTAAAGACGACCGATCTTCCCTGATCGACGGGCATCACCGCGAGGACCGGCATGCGCTCCGGAGTGACCGGACACACTGCCAACACCGTGGCACCTGGCCTGGCGTTCCCCACCCGCGTGCATCCGTCCAAAGGCGGAAGTGCGGTGTCCTCTGGCCCCTTTGACGAGGAAGGGAAAAACCTGGCAATGTTGGCCAGAATGGGGTGTTGACGGCCGTCGGGTGTCAGCTCCGGCAGAAATGGATCTGTCACCTGTCCCATATCCCGTCCGCCAACTTCTACGGGCAGGATTTCACCGATAGGGGTATTCCCATAACCGCCGGGGCCGAGGCTGTGATAACCACCGAGCATAATCAACCCCGCACCCTCCCGAACCCGCTTGACGATCGCCTGCTGCTGCTCTGCGGAGAGGTAGCTGCTATCCAAATCGCCGATCAAAAAGACATCAAACTGACTGAGAGTGTTTTCGTCGGAGGGAATGTCTGAGAGGTTAAGCCCTTCGATATTCGTGCGCTTGACAAACACATTTTTGCGAACCTGCACCATCGCATAAAACTCAATATTCGGATCTTTAGACAAAAACCGATCTACAATGGCCCCATACTCCGCACGCAGAGTTCCCTCCAGATAGAGCACACGAATTTGCGCTTCGACGACCAGGGCGGAGGCGGATCGCTGATTGTTCTCCGCGATTTTCTCCTCACTCACCGGAGGAATTTTAACAGTGTAGGTGTGTCGGCCCTTCACCGTGGGACGGTATTCGAAGACAACTTCCTGAGCTCCCGGCTGATCATCCAGAACCAGTTCCTTCTCTTCGATGAGCTTGTCGTCTTCGTAGAAACCAACTTTGACGACACGCCCCAGCAGCCCCACCGCCTCGACGGAGGCTCGAATCCGGGCCAGGTTATTGAGCATCAGCCGCTCTGGGCAGTCCAGGCCGACAATTTGGATGTCTCTATACGAGGCGCTGTCCCGCAAACTGGCACCAACTCCAATCGCATAGACGGGAATTCTCAGGCGGGCGGAGACCTCCTGGGGCTTGCGGGCTGAATTGTGAATCCCATCTGAGAGGAGAAAAATCCCCTCTATTTCGTTACGCGGAGCGGCCCTCGCCGCCGCTACCAACGCACGAGATAAGGACGTGGCCTCGCCATCTGGGGAGAGCTGGCCCAGTTGGGCCACGGTCAACGTTTCACCTGCCCTTTCCGCAAAAGGGATTACAACAAGCTGGAAGTTATCTCGCAATTTTTCCGCCCACTGGACGATTTTTTCCCGCGCCTGGATAAACCGTGGCACGCCACTGACATCGTCGCTGATTTTCATTGAGGCCGAGCGGTCGAGCAAAAACACGAGCACCGGCTTGCGAGACTCTTCCCGGTAAAAGTGGACCACTGGCCGGAAAAGTAACAGGACGACAATCACGATGGCGATGAGCCGGAGAACAACGAGAGTCTGCCATCGACCGCGTTTCAAATCGCCAAATTTGCGCCAGTAAAAAAAGATGACAAGACCCGCGGCCACAATGAGCACCAGGCCCATTGTGTAGAAACTTGCGCCATTGGCAAGGGAGATATCAATCACTCGTTACGACCAACTCTTCTCAATGTTCCGAATATAGTTTCGCGGTTTCCTTTCGGGGCCACCGCAGGCTGTTCGTTACTCCCGAATCGGGCAGAACAGTCCGCCGACTACCGCCCCCGAGTCCTGGGCCCAGACACCCCTTTGCCACCGGTTTTTTTCATACCCTCCTGGTAGGCCTCTTCACCCAGTCGAATGGCTTTGACGTAGACAAGTGATTTCAAGTCCTGGCCTACCGCTCCTTTGTGGGTCTTGTACAGGATGTAGCGCATGGGTTCAATTTCCGGGCGATAGTTTCCCGTCTTGGCCGCCGTCCCTGGATCCGGCTGGATATAGATCACTTCGGAGAGCGGCCCTTCAATCGTTCTTCCATCGGTGAGTGTCACCCGGTGCACATATTCGCGCAGGGGATACGTTCGACCGGTGTATTCCTTGACGTCGGAAGTCGTCTCCTTGAACCGCCATTCCTTTTCCATCTTTTCGCTGACCACGACACATTCAATCTGTTTCACCCGATTGAGAGGAATCTCGCGTTGCCGCTGCAACTGCGAGTCATAGATTTTTAACCGTTTGTCCCGGGTCATGTAGATTTTCCCCACGATGATCTCCCCATTGGAGAGTTCGATGTAACCGGGGATGGCGTCTTCGCGCTCCGTCACTCTCGGACCAAACGGGTTGATTGCAGGGGGCTCCTCAGCTTGAAGGGCTTGGAGTCCAGCGCAAATGACCAAAATCGCCGTGAGAGCCGATACTGGCTTGCCAAAACTGCGGGTGTTCGTGTGGTTGGCCATCAGCACACCTCATTGATCACCGTTGGCTTGGGACCACGGCTGAATCCGCAAACAACCGGACAGCGTTTTGACGCATTCCCTTCACATTTTTGACGGCGCAGCTTGTGTATTTACCTATTACCTATTGTGCTCAAAAAAGTGGACACCCGCTAGCGCCCGAATGCTTTGCTGGGGAGCTAACCACCAGGCCCCTGTCCCGTCTCCCTTTTTGCAAAGTGGGACATATCACGGGCACGATGTTTTGGAGAAGCCACTCATGAATTGCCCCACCCAGTGGCGCAGCCCGGGTGGAAACGGGTCCCCTGGCGTCTCGCATGACTTGGAGCCAACCGGGATGCTCGGTTGGCGAGGAAGCCGGACCTATTGGGGGACATCTTCCACGGCGTCCGTGGAACACGGCTGGGCACCCTTGTCGTGCCCCAAACTTCGATGGAGGCTTTAACCTCGGAAGGTGGACCTGGTCGGAAGGCGGAGACGGGAAGCACGTCGCTTCAGAAGCGGATCCGACAGTCAGGGTTCTTCCGGCTCGAGTTCTCGCTCCCGCGTCAAACCCCTGTGGATTTTCCGTCCCCCGTCGGGCGGAAAGAAACGGGATTGCGGGGGTGCGTTGCCCGCTCCCCCCACGTTGACGTCACCATGGGAATGCCGTAACATACGAATTTCACGCGCTGAGAGTGCAGCCGCGTGCGACCGGCGGCGCGACGGGAGAATCAACCAAACCGCCACGCAAAAACGCGGGACCGGAATTGGACAGGACCACCCGGCTTGGTCGGTTGGTATCCCTCGGTTGTCGGGTGGGCCGTAGCTGAAGATGAGCTTTTCGATATCGTTCGGCACCTGGGCGGTGCCAACGGGTCGGAAAAGATTCGCTTTTGAAAGAACGGAACGTCGAGATGGCTGTCCCAAAAAGACGACAGAGCAACGCACGTACCGGAGCGCGGCGGGCGCACGATCATTTGATCGTCCCGCCACCTACTTACTGTCCCCAGTGCAACGCCCCCGTTCCGTCGCACGTCATGTGCCCGCGGTGCGGGTATTACATGGGGCGAACGCTGACGGATATGGACGAGCTCGAACGGCTCAAGAAGCAGCGCGAGGCGCGTAAAGGCAAGTCCTGACGAGGTCGGGTGAGGCAACCTTGAGCAGAATCGCATTTTTGTTTCCAGGTCAGGGCGCGCAATTCGTAGGGATGGGTCGCCGGTTGTACGAAACCCTCCCTGCAGCGAGGCAGCTTTACGACCGCGCAAGCCAGATCCTTGGCTACGACCTTGCCAAGCTCTGCTTTGAGGGGCCCTCGGAAGATCTCGACTCGACGGTTGTCAGCCAACCAGCCATATTTGTGACGAGCCTGGCCGCCCTGGAATCGCTTCGCGCTGAGTCGCCCGAGGTTGTGCTCTCCTGCGAAGCGACGGCCGGCCTGAGCCTCGGAGAATACACAGCGCTGGTATTCGCGGGGGTTATTGATTTTGAGGATGGCGTGTGGCTTGTGCAGAAGCGCGGTGAAGCCATGCAAGAGGCTTCCGATGCCACTCCCGGCGGCATGGTCAGTATTCTGGGGCTGGAAAGATCCGAGGTGGAGCGCCTCTGCGAAGCGGCGCGGCAAGGTGAAATTTTACAGATCGCCAATTTGCTGTGTCCGGGCAACATCGTCATTTCCGGAATGCTGAAAGCATGCGAACGGGCGGCGGAGCTGGCGACCCAATTCGGGGCGATGAAGACGGTGCCTCTCGCGGTCGCGGGGGCATTCCATACGCCTATCATGCGGCCGGCGGATGAGCGCCTGGCTGAGGCCCTCGAGCGTGTCACGCTCCGCAGGCCGAGAATACCCGTGATTTCCAACGTCGATGCACGCCCGCACGAAGACCCCGAGGAGATTCGAGCATTGCTCATTCGCCAGGTCGTTCAGCCCGTGCTCTGGGAAGATTCCATGCGCTATCTTCTGGCCGAGGGATTCGACACTTTCTACGAGGTGGGCCCCGGGCGAGTTTTGCGCGGGCTTTTGCGCCGAATCGACCGAAATGTGACTTGCCAGAATGTCGAGGTGTAGGCGGTCCCGGCACTCGGCGCAGCGGGGAAGAAATCGAGGGAATCAGAACTCACCGGTGACGGGGGCGGAAGCACCGCCAACCTGTAGATGTAATCACTCCGACAAACGTAGGAAATCGGTATGAGCGACGGTCAGACGCGAAGGATTCAGGTCGATTTGTCGGGAAAGGTAGCATGTGTCACGGGGGCGGGTCGCGGCATCGGCAGGGCGATTGCCGTTACCCTGGGGCAGGCTGGCGCGAACGTCGCTTGTGTGGATGTGAATCTTGAAGCGGCGCAGGAGACTGCCGCAACCATTCGCAATTTTGGAAAGAGCCAGGCCGAAGCGTTTGCCTGTGACGTAACCGACAGCAACCAGGTTAACGCCACGGTCGAGGCGATTGTGGAGAAGTTCGGTGGGCTCCACATCCTGGTCAACAACGCGGGGATTACCCGTGATGGTCTGTTGCTCCGCATGAAAGACGAACAATGGGACGCCGTCATCGCCGTGAACCTGCGAGGCACGTTCCTGTTCACGCGGGCGGCGGCGCGATATCTCATTCGGGCGGGTGGAGCGCGAGTCATCAACATCGCCAGCATTTCCGGGTTGATGGGCAACCCCGGTCAGGCCAACTACTCCGCTTCCAAAGCGGGAGTCATCGGGTTTACAAGGACGGTGGCCAAAGAGCTGGCATCCCGACAGGTGACGGTGAACGCTATCGCGCCGGGTTTCATCGCTACTGAGATGGCACAGGCTCTGGGGGAGCAAGCTCTGGAAGAGATCAAGAAGCGGACTCCGCTCGGGAGATTGGGTGATCCCCAAGACGTGGCCGATCTCGCGCTGTTTCTGGCGAGCGATTCCGCAGCGTTTATCACGGGAACCGTTATTCGTGTGGACGGGGGACTCGCAGAATAGCCCGGGCAGCGGTCGGCGGGAACGCAACAACATCTTTCCGCGATCGTCGAGCTGCCGCATTGCGGCGGCGATGGCAAGGAGTGGGGCGAGGGCGAGCGAACGCACGGGTTGCTCCCAGCAGCCCAAGGACGGGGACAAATTGTCCGATTTCTTCTGATGCGCCGGCGAAGTCGATATGGACATCGCTGACGAAAATCGGTAAGGTATTAGGATTGCGTAGTCCAGGTAAAGCGTCAGTTGTGGTGGCTATCTCCGTGTGGCGGTGTGTGGGACACTGCCGCCGAAAAGGACTCTGAATGAGACAATTCGCGTAACAGAGGAGGATGACCGCCGTGGCCTCGATTGAAGAACGTGTCATCAATATCGTGGCTGAGAGCTTAGCGACTGATAAAGAGAAGATCACTCGATCGTCCCATTTCGTCAACGATCTGGGCGCCGATTCGCTGGATTTAGCGGAACTTGTCATGGCTTTGGAAGACGAGTTTGATATCTCCATTCCTGAGGAGGTCGCTTCGGAAATCCAGACTGTCGGCCAGGCCATCGACCACATCAAGGCGGCGGTGGAAGGAGAAGGCAGCACGGCAACTGCGGACGAGAATGCATGAAAAGACGCGTCGTTATTACGGGAATGGGAGTCGTCACCCCGCTGAGTTGCCAGGTGGACGACCTGTTCGACCGCCTTTGCCGGGGTGAAAGCGGCATTCGGTTGATCCAGGGGTTTGATACCTCGATCTTTCGGGTCAAATTTGGTGGGGAAATCCAGAATTGGGATCCCGTCGGATATCTGGACCCGAAAGAAGCAAAAAGGATCGACCGATTTGCGCAGTACGCCCTTGTCGCGGCGACGGATGCCGTTCGGCAGGCAGGGATCGATTTTTCTCGCGAAGACCCCTACCGGTGTGCCGCCATTATCGGCTCAGGGGTTGGGGGGCTTGGAGAAATCGAAATGCAACACCGACGGCTCCTGGAAAAGGGGCCGGAACGGGTGTCGGCGTTCACGATCCCGAAGATGATGCTGAATGCGGCCAGCGGTTGCGTATCGATTCAGTTTGGCATCAAAGGGCCCAGCTACGGTGTTGTCACAGCCTGCGCGAGTGCGTCCAGCGCGGTCGTAGAGGCTGCGAAAGAGATCCAGGACGGACGCGTTGACGTTGCGATCACGGGCGGTACGGAGGCAGCCGTAACCCCGCTGGGAATCGCTGGTTTCAGCGCCATGAAGGCCCTTTCTGAACGTAACGATGCCCCCGAGAAAGCCAGTCGCCCGTTCGATCGCGATCGAGACGGGTTTGTTCTGAGCGAAGGAGCGGGCATTGTCGTTCTCGAGGACCTGGAACACGCACGCAAACGGGGCGCGCCAATTCTGGCCGAGCTCCTTGGCTATGGGGTCAGCTCTGATGCCGGTCATATCACCCAGCCGGACGACAACGGGACAGGGGCCGCCAGGGCGATGGCCGATGCCCTCAAAAATGCGGGTTTGAATCCCGAGAACGTTGGCTACATCAATGCCCATGGGACAAGCACCCCGCTGGGTGACCGTGCCGAAACTGTGGCGATCAAGGCCGTTTTCGGTGATTATGCCAAACGCGTCAGCGTATCCAGCACCAAGAGCCAGCTAGGGCATCTGCTGGGTGCCAGCGGCGGTGTGGAGTTGGTGATCTCTGTTTTAGCGGTTCTCCGGGGCGTTATCCCGCCGACGATCAATTACGAAACGCCGGATCCGGAGTGCGATTTGGACTACACGCCCAATGTTGCGCGGGAGCGAAAGATTACCGCCGCAATGTCCAATAGCTTTGGGTTCGGCGGCCATAATGTGTCGCTCATCGTGGGTGCGCTGCGGAACGGTGCCTAGACCGGTGTCCTGCGAGCTTTTTTCAGCCCGCATTTAACCAGTAACGCAGCGTGTCCGACAAAAAGGATTCTGAAAATGAGCGAGGCCGGTGATCATCACCGGCCTCATTTTGTTGGCACGAATTGGTCGATATTTGTCGGCGTCAGTCGTATTTCACTCCGCGTTCTCTCGCTGAACCAGGGCCGACACGGGAAATTGCATACTGTGAGGCCTTGCAACTCCCAACCGCGGGAAACGGAAGTTAGTCAATATCAGGAGTGAGCGATTTTCAGGCCGGTGCGTCTCCAGTTTCCACTCACTTTTGGCCAGTGGCCGGGGTGTTGATCGAGGCCTGGATCTCTTCGAGTCCTCGACCCAACTTTCGTCGCCCACCCGTCTGGGGACCGGCGAGCCGTTTCCATTGTCCGGCGTCCGGACTTGCCCGGAGGACTTCGCCGATTTTTTGTCGGTAGTCGCCGCCGTCCGGTGACGTCCCCAGGCTATCGATGGCGTCTGCCACCCCTAAAAGGACAGCCTGGCGGACTCCTTCCCGAATCCACGCGAAGAAATTCATGGACTCAACCTCCTTGTTTCTACGAGCCTATCGTGGCCAATTGCGAAAGCAATGCCCCTGCTCTTCTTTTTCAGCACGCAGGGTTTCGCAAAGCAAGGAATGTAGCAATTTCTCGAACCTGTTGCCAGCGTGATTTTTGCAGGCCTGGAAAAAGCGGCTTGCCCCCACAGAGGCGGACAAATCAACGCGGAGGTTGGGCATGTCGTCCAAACAACCCTTTCCACCAAAAAAGGGAAATATTGCCAGAAAATATGCGGCGATTGTCTCCGCCCCCAAAGGTGTGCCCCGCCTCTCTTGCAGGACGGACGGCCCTGAGACTGCCCGCTCAGAAGTTGCGTCTTATTCCCCCGGTACGAGGGGCTTATCGGATGGCATAAGTTTTCTCATCTCTCTTCCAATTCGCCGCTCGGCAAGCTGAAGTTGCCCACGTGGATTAACGATCAGTTTTCCGGCAAGGATTGCATATTGGATGCCGTAAACCAGGGCGACGAGGATCGAAACAAACAATGCGATCTTCCCCAGCGCGCTGACTCCCCACAGCCAATCAAGACCGAGGATAACCGCAGCGGCCCCAACCGCGGTCAGAACAACCACCGCCTTTCCGCGCTGGGCTTGATGGAGCTTTGCCCGAGCGTACCGATCGATCGCCGCTTGGGAGGCCAAATTCGCCAGCTCACGCATGGCAGCGAAATTGACGTGCTTTTCCGGGGCCACCGGCCGCTTTCTCGACCCACGCAACCGAGTCAACGTGTTCGTCGGGGGCGGTCGGCGAGTTTTCATCGGCGATTTCTCTCCACTGGTTGTCCCCTGGGAGAGCGTTTCTGCATTTTCGACGCTGGTACCCGTCTCACCTCTGCCCGAAGCCAAGCGAAGTCGGGACAGTAGTTCCCGCATATACTCGCGAACCGCCTGCTCGTGGTCACCCGATTCGGATTGGCCGTGCGGGCTGCACGAGGTCTCGTCGTTCCGCACACGTCCGTTCTCGGATCTTTTGTCGGCCGACAGCCCAGCTTGCTCGGACAGGTACGTAGCCTGGTCCGCCTGAGCGCTCGCTGGATCCTGCGTCCCGCTTTCGCCCCACTGAGCCTCCTGCCGCGTCTGTTCATCCACCGGACCTTTATCCTGTGAGGTGCACAACACACGCGACTCTGACCCGAACCACCCAGCGTCCCCTTCACCATCTCGCAACCCGCCTTGCACAGTCAGGCTTACTCCGCACGATTGCGGTGTATCGTCGCCGGCACCCTCCGGGTATTTTGACAAATCCTTCCCACGAATCGTCGAGATCAAATCCGTCGGGCACGGTTGTTCCTCCGCTATCGCGGCGTCGGGCACCGTTTCCCGTTCGATCTGAAGCCCCACGGATGCCGATTGTCGAGCCTCGTCAACCGATTCGTGATCCGAGCACGACGCCGCCGGCGGTACTTCGCCGTGTTCCTTCGTGCTTTCCTCTGCAATGATTGGATTGGGGGCTGTAAAAGATCGCGGCTCCGTCGATCCGTGAGCCAGTTCGTCCACCCTGTCGGCCAAACGAACCAGGTAACTTTCCAGCCGGCTCACAGATGAGAGACTTTGGGCAAAGCGGTCGGCCAACGATTCGAGTCGGCTTAAGGCTCCCTCAATGGCTGCCAGATTGGCAGTCTCTCCTGCGGAGGGAACATCGAAATCGGCCAGTTCGTGGTCCCTCCCGTCCGGGAGACAGAAGTGCCACTCGACAACTCCACATGGGCTCCAAACTGTTTCGACGGTAACCTGGGGTGACGGAATCTCATTTGGACCAGACTCGCTCGCCAACATCGGCCGACTAGCGCGCTCAGAAGCTCCGTCCCCCTCACTTTCGGCGGTGCGTGTCGGGGCGTTCCAACCTGACACTTTTCCCCCGGCTTGCGACTTGCTTGCGTGACCGACATCGCATTGGTTGAAGGCGTGGTCACCCCGTTCAGAAAACCGGTGCCCCACATCGGAGCCGTCATCGCCGTTCCGATTGCTGTCGGGAGCGAAACGCAAGGTCACCGGACCAATGGCCAGCAGATCGCCGGGATGGAGTACTCCACTACCGGTCGCCTTCCCGTTGTGTAACAAGCGGCCGTTGAGGGCCCGAAAGACGGTCCTTTCCCGGCCGCGAATGATCAGGCAGTGGTGGGGCGCCACTCCCCGGGCCACCAGACGCAGCGTGCAACCCGGAGAGGACCCTACAAGAATTCGCGATGATTGCAATTCGAGTCGCCGTCCGTGATGAGTGGAGCCTTCAATCGCAAAGACCGTCCCCCGTGCGACGTCTTCGGGGCTCAGCACACTTGGCGGGATGAGCTGTGCGGTGACCATTGTTCGCCTCATGGAGCATTTCAATACACTATTTTGTGGGGTATCAATAGCCACTTATTTGGTATTCACTTCGGTACCGGCGGCGCTATCATTTCATGGCCTGAGCGACACGGCACACCGCGCGATGGTTTTGCCTCACGCTCGACCAACCGATAGGTGACTTGTCCAGCCGCGTTTTTTCAGCGAACCAAACGGAGTCCTGGTGCGTCCAAAATGACCGGCCTGATTTGCCCGGTCCACAGCGGGTCCTAGCGTGATCCTAGTGTGATCTAGAGTACCGAAAGCGGGCTGTCAAATGGTTCGCCGGCGGGGTGACTAGAACTGCGGAAATATCTTGGATATATTTTTTGGTTTTGTCGATTATCCGATAGCGCTTGGCGGACGATTGATCCGGAGCGACTAAAAAGAATGCGGGTGTGGCAGTCTTGCCAACTTGGCACGCCATTTGCTC
>NZ_JACIYL010000460.1 GCF_014359955.1 Thermogutta sp.
CCGATCACTGCTCGAAGTTTACCAGGGCAAAGCCTGTGAAGAGAAAGCTCCTGCTGGCGCGTGACTGCTTGCCCAACAAACAGGAAGTTTTTCTCTGCAAAAAGCATCGAAAAGGATGTCCGACCCATTTTCCGATCTTTCTCCCGATCCGGCCTGGTGTCCTGGGGACGAAATGACGATAGCCGCGACCAAGTCCCTACGGTAAATACTCCGCATCGCGGAATCAACCTGGGAACGCCAGCCGAAAAGGCAGAGGATGCACGCCAACAGGTCCGACATCGGTGAGCAAGATCTCGCCCGGGGCATCGAATTCCCGTCGAAGATACCCCAAGCCCACGGCCAGATGAGTACCAGGTACACCGGCCACGGAAGTCAACCATCCCGCTTTCTTGCTATCCAGGAAGATCTCCGACCCGGCAGCGAGATTGGTGTCTGAGGAAAAACTGAGCCCCCGGAGGCGCCAGTTGACATGCCCCCGGGAAACAACCCGGGCCACCACTTCCTGTCCTGGATAACACCCCTTGTTAAGCCCGATGACACGCTCATCGTCGGTCACTTCAGGCCCCAGGCGTTCCTCGGTCACATCCTGGCCAAAAAGCCACACGCCAAAGAGAATCCGCAGCCACTTGCACTCGTCCTGGGACACAACCTGGGCGGTAGTTTGGAGTCGTGCCCCCACATGGCCTTCCTGCCAGACGGGCAGGACGAGTTGCCACACGGGGAGCACGAGCTGGTCCAATCGCCTCGCCCAGGCAATGGCTTGGTTTCGAAGCTCGCCATTTGCAGGTGGCAGATCTGTCGGCTGGTCCTGTTGTTTTGGCAAATTGAGATCAAGCCGCGTTTCCGCAAGTCCCGTGGAGTTGGCGGAAAATTGTGGTGGCGACTGTGTTATGCCGCGGACTGTGCTTTCCACAGCGTCTCCCACAAGAACGATTTTTCGCCAATCGCGTGAGACGTCTCGAATCTCCAGGCGTTCCCGGATGTGAAACCATTCCAGATGCGTAACCAGCTTTTCCGCCTGCTCGCGCTCGGTTTCGAGGACCCAGCCTTCCGCGCGCTTCCACCCCGTCGCGGCGGCCTTCACATGTCCTTTAGCATCCAGGAAGAGCATGCGTCGGCCGACTCCGGGCGGCACTCCCCGCAGCGGTGCCGTAGACACGCGGTGGAGAAAATCGTCGGCGTCCGGGCCGGAAACGAGAATCTCCGCTTGATGCCAGTGTTCGAGGGCCAGACATGACGGCAGCCCTCGAATGGCCCGGTCAATTGTCTCCATGTGTTGCCTGAAATCGTCCCTGGTCATCGTCGGTCTCTCAGCACCAAAACGCGCACCGGTACCCGATCGCCTGTCCTCGCCACGCCCCCCACAGGGTTTGCTCGTCCCCCACATAACGTGTAGATCACCGCGGGCACCGGACGATTAACACATTTTGATATGCGGCAATTGACATTTTTGAGTCGGGGTCTAGGATTGTCAATGACGAAGGTTCACTCAGACATCTTTCAGGCTGGACGGGCTTGCCCGTCGAGCCGGGTTGTGCTGCCTTCCAGCACCCGGCCTGGCAGCCAGCTTTATCAATCGGTCACAAATCTTCCCTGACTTGGACGGATAACTGGGCGGTAAGGTCTGGATTGAGTGTGTGGTTCCAAAGAGGAGTGGGAAATGACGCAGGTGTTCCTGACTGAATCGGCTGCTCAAGAGGTCAAACGGCTTTTGGCGGAAAACAAACTCGCGGCTGATACGGCCCTCCGCGTTTCTGTGGTCGGTGGGGGGTGTAGCGGTTTTGAGTACAGATTAGATTTCGAGACCAACCCGGACGCTGCAAATGACGTCATTTGTGAGTCTCACGGCGTCAAAGTGGTGGTCGACAAGAAAAGCCTCCAGTTCCTGGCTGGTACAACGATCGATTATCAAAACGGCATCCTCCAGCGGGGATTTGTGTTCCATAATCCCCTGGCGGTCCGCACGTGTGGTTGCGGGACCTCGTTCTCTATCTCGTAAGTGGACGGCCGTCACCTCCGAAAAAGCAGACGCTCCGAAGGCCTGTATTTCGGTTGAATAAGCTGATCGGAAACTGATCGAACTCGGCGCGGGTCGCCGCGTACTCGACCTGCGCCATTTTTTCTTCCCGCAAGCGGAGAGCTTCTTTTCGGAGTCGATCGCGGCCTTGACGATTTCCGCCGAATTAACGGTTCGATTAATCGGCCCAGCCGCTACCGAGGGCATCCGCCAGAGGGCGAAGCATTCGGCGGATCGGGGCGGGCACGGGCAGCCCATCGAGGGCATCAAGCGCCACCCAGGCTATTTCCGACGCCTCATCCAAAAGCTGCGGTTTGGCCTGTTGGGTAACCCGAACAAGAAAACAGTCCAGGACGATCCGATAGCGCGTCACCTGGTGTCGAAGTCGGGCAAAATGACGGACGCTGAGTGGGTCAAGCTCTGCGAAAAGTCCCAAATGCTTTATCAGTTCGGGAAGCGCGATCTGGTCAGGTGTTGGGACCTCGTTGCCGCCTTCCTGCAATAAAATCCTGGGAAATTCCCACAATCCCGCCCAGCGTCCTTCCGAGCGCCGCTGCACGAGAAGTCGCCACTTCCAAACAAGAACAAGTGCCACTTCATGGCGGAGCGTGGACGACTTCCTGTTTTGTGAGCCTCCCTCCAACGGCAGACGCCTCTGGAAAGTTTGGCAGGTCGATTTGAGGGGGCACCGCTCACACAAGGGTGCTTTCGGGAGACAGACAACACTTCCCACATCCATGAGCGCCAGGTTGATCTTCCGGGCCTGGCGGGGAGCCAGGAACATTTCGGCCACCTGCCAGAGAGCTCGATCCGAAACGGGTGTTCCATTGCTGGATGCGCCCAGCCACCGACGAAAGAGTCTCCGCGTGTTGGCTTCCAGGATCGGAACGCACTGGTTGAACGCGAGAGAGAGGATAGCGCCCGCCGTGTACCGACCAATCCCTGGCAACCGCATCAGTACCGCAGGATCCCGGGGAAATTGCCCGGCAAACTCCGTTCGCAGGATGCGGGCCGTTTTATGGAGATTCTGAGCGCGGCGGTAGTATCCCAGGCCTTCCCACAGTTTGAGCACGTCACTTTCGTCCGCTGACGCCAGGCACTCCAGCGTAGGGAATTGCTCCAGAAAACGCCGGAAATAGGGCTCCACAACCTGCGTTGTGGTCTGCTGAAGCATGATCTCGCTCACCCAGATCGCATAGGGATCGCGGGTTCGTCGCCAGGGAAAGTCCCGAGCATGGCCACGGTACCAGCGAAGAAGTTCCTCTCGCGCCACTGTTACGAGACGTTGATCCACCGGCAAATCCGCCATTGTGTTGGGATGTTCCGAGCGGAGTTTTTTCGCTGCCATAGAGACAAAATTCACTGGCGCTAATGCCTGGTTTGCCGAGACGATAATGTTCCTGCCCTTGCCCTTCTTTTCCGAGCCCCGAACCTCTTTGGAGGATCAGCACCGCGTCGGCCCTGGTGCCGTCTCCGCAGACCCGTCAAGTGGCTGGACCAGCTCAGGTGATTTGCGGAGTCCTGGAGTTCAAGTTCACGGAATGCATTTTGGAAACTGGTAGGGTCCATTGGTGCTCG
>NZ_JACIYL010000461.1 GCF_014359955.1 Thermogutta sp.
ATCCACTCGCCGGGCCCCTTGCTGTAATCCAGGTACAGCATGGAAGCCACGGCATCCACGCGGATGCCATCCACGTGGTATTTGTCGAACCAGAAGAGGGCATTGGCAATCAGGTAGTTGCGGACTTCATAGCGGCCATAGTTGAAGATGTGCGTGCCCCAGTCGCGATGCTCTCCCAGCCGGGGATCCTCATGCTCGTAGAGAGCGGTCCCGTCAAAACGCCGAAGTCCGTGGCCATCTTTCGGGAAGTGGCCGGGCACCCAGTCGATGATGACCCCAATACCATTCTGATGGCAGTAATCCACAAAATACTGAAAATCTTCTGGGGTTCCGTAACGAGATGTCACGGCGTAATAACCGACCACCTGGTATCCCCAACTGGCCGTGAGGGGGTGCTCGGCGATGGGCAAGAGCTCGATGTGGGTGTAGCCCATCTTCTTCACGTAGTCCACCAGTTCGTGGGCCAGCTCACGATAGTTCATCCAGCCAGTCGGGTTGTCCTTGGGGCGTCGCCAGCTTCCCAAATGGACCTCGTAGATGGAAATGGGTTCTTCCAGCCAGTTCCGTTTTTTCCGCTGTTCCATCCACTCCTGGTCGTGCCACTGGTAGCGATTGATGTTGAAAACGCGGGAGGCACTGCGCGGCGGTACCTCGGCCCAGAAGCCGAATGGATCGGCCTTCTCGAAAACCTGGTCGTGATAACGGATCTGGAATTTGTACAGGTCCCCCTCTTTCAGACCGGGGATGAAAATTTCCCAAAACCCGTTGGGGATGTGCTTCCGCATGGGGTGGCAGCGGCCATCCCAGCGATTGAAATCTCCGATGACGCTGACGCTCGTCGCATTGGGCGCCCAAACGGCAAAGTTGACGCCCTCAACTCCATTGACAGTACGGAGTTGTGCGCCGAGTTTGTTGTAGCACCGCCAGTGGCGTCCCTCGCCAAGCAGGTAAAGGTCGTAGTCCGTCAGAAGCGGGGGAAAAGTGTAGGGGTCGTGCATGATTACCTGTTTGCCATCTTCCTCGGCCACCCGAAGCAAATACTGTGGTTGCTGGCCATTTAGCGGGCAGAGGGCCTCGTACAGGCCGGCGGGGTGAATCCGGCGCATGGGGCGGGGGACGCCCTCGTGGGCCAGATCAATGACCCAGGCCTGTTTGGAGTGGGGGAGGAACGCGCGAATGGACAGGAGCTTTCGCCCGTCTTCCTCCACCACATGGGGGCCCAGCACTTCAAAAGGATTCTCGTGTTTTCCCTCCAGAAGCCGACCTAGATGCTCCAAAGGAACGTGCGTCCGCACGGTCACCTCCTTGTCTCCCATGTCACCGATGACGCAGCTTATTTTACCCAGATTTTTCGATTTTCTCACCCAATACGATTTCTAACAACAGGCTTTGTAATGGCATCGTCAGAAAAGCGTGCTAATTCTCCAGATTCTCCATGTTGCTGAAATTGTCGATAAATCCCAAACAATACACATCAGCACGCTTCTCAGATCGATATGACAGCCCCGCTCCGCAAACGTGGGGAAATAACTGAGGCAGGATCGGCCCCTTAACGGTAATCCCTGAAAGAATTTTATCGCTCCATTGCGGGGGAAGGCTGCACGACGGGCAAATGAGGCCAAATCCAGACCAACCTCACACGATCCGGGACATCACCCACTCGCTTTCAGTGTGTTTTCGGCATGGACTCCCCAACTTGCCGGCCGAATCCACCCTGCAAGCCACTTCAGTCTTTTTCCGAGCAACAGGGATTTCAGCCCAGAAGGACGGCGTCTGCCCGGATCTTCCGTCCGTGGGGAACTTCCCACAGGAACAGCCGTGCCGTCGGAGAAGCGTTCTCCCTTCCGCCAGTGGGGCGGATCGAATCGCCAAATACGGCACTCGATTTCGTGAAACCGGGTAGCCCGGGCGATCCGCTGCCACAAATCCCGGTTGGAAACGGGAACCTGGTGGTCGTAATAGTCCCAACGCCAGTCCGATTGAGGCCATTCGTTCAGACCGAACAGGAGGCCTTCGCGAACTGCGGGGCTGTGCGTCCAGATAATGACCCGCGCCGACTGGTTGAGGGATTCGAGGGCCCTGGCAATGGTAAGGAGTTCGAGACGCTCGCCGCAAACGCCGGGCTCCTCATCTTCGGCGACGAATTCGTCATGGCCGTCTTCCGAGCGGAGAACGAACCGCCAACGGAAAGGGTTCCCATTGAGGCCGGTTTGATACAGGAGGACGAACGTCAGTCGCGGGACGGCAAATGCATCGTTCGTTCCGGCCGTGACTTCCCGCGAGCGATCCACATGCGAAATCATCGATGATACCCCGCCGATGTCCTGCTCAGGGAATCTGAACCATAAAGTCTTCCTGACCAATCTTGTTACAGGATATCGGCAAAGTTCTCCTAGATTTTGCAGCTTAACTTAAAATTTCGCAGAACATCGGCGGAGTCAGGCTGGTGGGAAAGGGATCTCTTTTGTCTCACGACCGCTTGGCAAGATTGTGCCACCAGTCGCAGCCGTAATTACCCACTTTGTATTGCTCAATCTGACCGGTGGCTGCGGGCCCCGCTGCTTTCGCCAGGAGTTCCTTGACTTCCTCGTCAGAAAGCGGGCGGAAATTCCGGGCCATCTCGATGTCCTGCCGGAGGTTTTCCCGTGATTGAATGCCACAGATGAGACTGGAAATGGGAAGCGACAGCGCAAACCTCCGCAACAGCGGTGCCGGTATGCCCAATTCCCGCGGCAATCGGCCACCCTGTGAGGCAAGGGCCTTCATACCGATGGCGCCGATCTTACGCTCCACACACACCGGCAATACCTGCTTTTGGAAGCTTTCATAATGGGCGTCCAGTATGTTGATGGGCATTTGAACGGTGTCCCATTCGAAGGGTTTGGCGAGCATGGCCAAATGGAACCGCGGATTTTTGTGGCCGGTGGGGCCGATATAACGAATCTTGCCGGCTTTGCGGGCTTCTAGGGCGCACTTCAGGGCGCCGTTTTCGGCGAAGATGAGGTCCGGATCGTCGTTCCACTGGATGCCGTGAAACTGCCACAAATCGATCCGATCGGTTCGCAGACGGCGGAGGCTGTCCTCAAGGTTTTGCCGGGCGGTCTTGTAATCCCGTCCACACACTTTGGTCATGAGGAAAACCTTGTCGCGATAGCCATTCTGGGCGAGGGCCTTGCCCATGCGTTCTTCGCTCCTACCGTTGTGGTAGTCCCAGCAGTTGTCGAAGAATGTCAGGCCATTGTCGATGGCTTCATGCATGATCGCGATGGCTTCCTTTTCATCGCGAATGGCTCCGATGTCCCAGCCCCCCAGCCCGATGATACTCACGCGTTCGCCGGTCTTTCCTAACGGACGCGTGGGAAGCCCAGCGGGGCTGGACTCCTGAGCCAGCAGCATGCTGCGGCCCATTGCCAAACCGGCGAGGACTGTTTGCAGGAATTCGCGGCGTGTGGATTCGATGTTCATTGTGGCGTCTCCTTGGGAAGGAATGACCGAGCAAAACAAACGGCAGCAGAACGCGCACAATTTTAGCGCCGCGAAATTGTTAGAAAAGCCCGCCAAAATTTGACTCGTCCCCAGTTTTTGTGTGAGAG
>NZ_JACIYL010000462.1 GCF_014359955.1 Thermogutta sp.
AAGAGGGGTTTGATTCGATCTTTCAGGCGATCCGCCGGGCTGTGGCACTGGAACATGAACTGGCGGTGGATGCGATTATCCTCATCAAGCCCGGCAGTATTCCCCGCACTTCCAGCAACAAGATTCAACGGTTTGCCTGCCGTGAGGCCTACCTGGAGGGGACACTGGAAGTCGTGGCCGCATGGTACAGAGACCAGTCCGGCAAGGAGGAACCTATTACGCCGCTCTGCCCGCCGGCGAAGACGCCCGAGCCGTCGGAAGCGGCTGAAAACCCGGAGCCGGTCTGTCTGCCGTCGTCTGGTGGAAATGGAGACCTGGTCCAGCGGCTGGCTCAAACGTCCGATCTCGGTCCGGCGTGGCAGGCGGCAGGGGGTGGAAGCAGCTCGTGCCCGTCCGGTGACGGCGGTCGGATCCTTCAATCAGGCGGGGTGTCGGCCGGAATGCCGTCAACGCGTCCCAGTCGTGAAAAAATCATCGAGGCCGTTCTGGCGGAAGTGCGGCGGGTTGCTCGGGATCGCGCCGAAGGTCTGACACTGGACACAGCGATTACCGAAATCGGGCTCGATTCCCTGGAACGCATGGAAATTCTTGCCTCGCTGGAAGAGCGTTTCGGGGGCCGCTTTCCGGCGGAGATCCTGCCAGAACTGGAAACCTGTGCCCAAGTTGTGGAAGCGGTGGAAAAGTACCTCGGCGGGGTTGAGCAGGAACGCCGCGTCATCATTCCCGCCGGTCAGGACATCCCCGAGGAATTTTACAACGTTGAGAAGTTCCCCGAGTACATAGCCCTTCAGGAACGGTTGCGCGTGCTGGAGGCAAGTGGTCTGGGCAACCCGTTTTTCACCGTCCACGAGGGCATCACGAATGACCGCACGATTATCGGCGGTCGTGAAATGATCAACTTTTCGAGCTACAACTATCTCGGGATGTCGGGAGATCCGGTGGTCATTCGCGCGGTGCAGGAGGCCGTGGAACGCTACGGGACGAGCGTCTCTGCAAGCCGACTCGTGTCCGGCGAAAAAGTGATCCATCGGGAACTCGAGGAAGAGCTGGCCCGGTTTTTGGGAACGGAGGCCGCCGTTGTCTTTGTGGGTGGTCACGCCACCAACGAGACGGTGATCGGTCACCTGTTCAAGCCGGGCGATCTCATTCTCCACGATGAGCTCTCTCACAATAGCATCCTTCAAGGGGCCATTCTCTCCGGCGCCCGCCGTCGCCCCTTCCCTCACAATGACTGGCAAACGGCGGACCGCTTGTTGAACCTCTTCCGAAGAGAATACCGCCGGGTGCTCATTGTCATCGAGGGCGTCTACAGCATGGACGGCGACATCCCGGATTTGCCGCATTTTATTGAGGTGAAAAAGCGGCATAAGGCGCTGCTCATGGTGGACGAAGCGCACTCCATGGGCACGATCGGGGAAACAGGGCGCGGGATTGGCGAGTACTTCGGTGTCCCACGCGACGGTGTGGACATCTGGATGGGGACGCTCAGCAAATCGTTTGGCAGTTGCGGCGGTTACATCGCCGGCAAGAAAGCTCTCGTTGAGTATCTCAAATACACGGCGCCGGGATTCGTGTTCAGTGTTGGATTGTCGCCGCCCAATGCCGCGGCGGCTCTCGCTTCGCTTCGTTTGCTCCAGAAAGAACCGGAGCGTGTCCGCCGGCTCCGCGAGCGGGCAGCCCTGTTCCTTCACCTTGCCCAGGAGCGCGGATTCAACACCGGCGCCAGCCGGGATTCGCCGGTGGTGCCGATCATCCTGGGGCACTCACTCCACTCCATGCAGCTCTCGCAGGCCCTCTTCCGCCGCGGGATCAACGTCCAGCCGATTGTTTATCCCGCTGTGCCGGAGTCGGCCGCGCGGTTGCGGTTCTTCCTCACGTCTTGCCATACCGAAGAGCAGATCCGTTATACAATCGACGTCATGACGGAGGAGATTGACCGTATCGATCCTCGCTATCGTCTCCCCAAACCGGCGTCTGCATCCCCCAGCACGTGAAGACGGAAAACTGTGAACCTGCACGCTTATGTGCACCTTTACGTGCCCGGAGGTTTGCGACATACTGGTTACACTGGACGCAGGCGAGTCCGCGACGGCGTTCGGCCTGATCACGGTTGAAACCTGGGAGGCGAACACGGATGGCGTGTTTATCTGTTTCCGAAACCACAACGTTTCGCTGGTCTTTCGAGGAAGATGTCCTGCGGTACAAAGCGGCGGGAATCCCGGCCATCGGTGTGTGGCGGCAGAAGCTCTCCGACTTCGGTGAAGAGAAAGGGGCCGAGTTACTTAGCGAAACGGGGATGCGGGTGTCACATCTGTTCTGGGCCGGGGGATTTACCGGCACGGACGGCCGAACTTTCAAGGGAGCAGTGGAGGATGCCCTGGAAGCTGTCCGCACGGCGGCAGAACTGAAAACCCAGTGCCTTCTGGTGTACAGCGGGGCCCGGGGACTCCACACTCACAACCACGCCCGCCGGTTGTTTCGGGAAGCCCTCAAGGAAATGATTCCCCTGGCGCAAGAGTTGGGGGTATTTCTGGGCGTGGAACCAATGCACCCCGGTTGTGCCGCCGATTTCACGTTCATCACCGATCTTGACGATTATTTCAAGCTGGTGGATACCCTCGGTTCCAATCAGGTGAAGCTGATTTTCGATGTCTATCATTTGGGCGCTGTTCCCGACATCGTTTCTCGGATCCCGCACCTGATTCCGCATATCGCCCTGGTGCAACTCGGCGACGCCAAATCGCCCCCGAACGGCGAGGTCAACCGTTGCCTGCTTGGAGAAGGGTCTCTGCCGCTTGTCGAGCTTGTGCGGGCACTCCGTGAGAATGGCTACGACGGATTTTTCGATGTGGAGCTGATCGGCGAAGACGTGGAGGCCTACTCGTACGACTACCTCCTCGAGCATGCGAAGTCGGCCTACGCTCGACTCTTGGGCGAGGGTGCCGGGGTGCAATGAGGCAAAACGGAGACAGCCGGGGCGATCCGCGGCGAACTCCCGCAGAATCCATCGCGAACTTTCCGGAAAAATCGGGTGTCAGTGCTCGTCGGGCGCGGCAGGAGTGAAATCTCCTCAGGGGCGTCCCCAGCTCGCCTTAACTGCATGAATAAGCCACTATATCAATATTTTATGACGAGAAAAATGACCCGTCCATGACACCACCATTGCGCCCCATTGCCCGGGCGTTAAGATAAAAAGGATGGTATTAGGCGACTCGGTGACGCCCGAGCACGATGGGCCATGCCCGCACCTGAAGTGGCAGACACCTGTATTTCAGTCTGGTTAAAATAGCACTTTGGAAGGCCGTTCGAGTGCAGTGTGGTTCTGCGCTGGCTTAGCGTGTGTGAAGAGGACAGCCAGACCCCTGTTGGCTAAATCCGTGTTGGTTGGAATCCAGGCCAATTTGTCGAGACGAAAAGATACGAGCTTACGATCATGGCAGTCGATTTGAACAGTTCAGTAGGAAGTCGGATCGTTGGACCAGAAAGTCTGCTTCGCGTCCTGCAAACGGCGCGGCGGGTGATTATTCCCGAAAAGCCGCAAGAGCTTTTCGACCTGGCAGA
>NZ_JACIYL010000463.1 GCF_014359955.1 Thermogutta sp.
TTCTGGAGAAGTCGCTCACTCGCCCGGCTTATTGCACCCGGGACAATCACCATCCGCACCCCTTCCAGCGTTCCTTCGTCGATTGCATCGTCCCCGGCGACGGCAAAGTCCACACCAAGCGTGAAGAGAACCCGGCTGGTCAGGAGAACTGCCTCCCGAGCCGCCGCGGCACGTTCCGGTGGAGCGCTGTCTGGAGAGATCACGAGGACGGCGGGCTTTTCCCACCTGGGAACAAGTCGAGAAAGTAAAAGCGAAGACGCCCGGTAAAACCGCAGTGACGACCGCTCCGTACCATCACAGGTCCGCAGCAGCCCCCAGGGGAAGACGCGGTCATCGTCATCCCGCCAGCACCAGTTTCTGGCAGCGCTGCCACCCAAAGCAAGAACATATTGAGGTAAAAGCAAAAAGAGTCGCTCCTGCTCGGCCACTGATCGCCGAATATGGTAGCCGTGGGCACCGCGCTCCTGCTCCCAGGCGGGATGCGTTTTCACCCCGAACTCCCCGATCGCCAGGGATTTACCCGTCAGCCGCGAATCGATCCATTTGACAGTGGGAGCAAACTCTTCCAGATCCACGCGGGGTGGACCGAAATAGCCGATTTCCGCCACATCCAGCCCGTCGAGCGTTCTCCGCAGATCGAGCCCGCCGATCGGTCTCTGGTAATACTCGCTGATGATCGGATGCCGCTGGTCCACCTCCCGAATGGCTGCCACGAGACGCGCGTTCCAGTGCTCGGTCTGCAAGTATTGCCAGGCCAGCGAACGTTGCTGATCGTTTTTGGGGCGTAATTGATAATCCCCGTTGAGATAGTAGATGAGCCCATCCAGATGTTTGTATCGTTCCGCAAAGGCCCTGGCGAATCTGGCCTGCCTTTCCAGGGTGGCTTCGTCCACCGCGACATCCTGGCCGATGAACAGCCCCGCCCGATAAATCACCCCCGCCTTGCCTGCCAGATAAAGCATGGCGTCCAGTTGCCGCCATTCGGATTCGCTCAGTTCGTACGGATCACGCCACCAGGTTTGCAGGTTGGCGACGAAGTCGATACCCGCATCGCGCATTTTCTGGAAGTTTTCTGCCCAAAACACCGGATCGCTTTGACTGGGCGAGAGAAACCAGTTGGACCATGTTGTGGTCCCGCAGAGAAAACGCGGCCGACCACCCAGATGAAAATAATTCTCTCTGTAATCAAAGCCGATTTTTTCCGGAACCGAGCGGCCATCCCACACGACAAATCCCGCCCGGCCACTATCCAGCACCTGGCCCTCGGCGGACTGCAGTGTCACCTCCATCTCGTACAGGCCCTCGTTCAATGGTTGAAGTTGTATGTGGGCCTCGAACTTCTCGCTTGGCGATAAGCGGGTTGTCGGGGCGGTGTCCTGCCAGATTATTTCTTCGTTCTTCTCCCGGTTTGTCGCCGCCGAGAAAGGAATCGCCACCCGTCGCAGCACGCTGCGGAAACTGCCCGAAAACACACGGTTGCCAAAATTCTCCACGACAACCGTCACCCGGGGGGCTTCGCCCGGGCGGTAACAGGCCAAATCTGCGGCAATCCGGGTGAAGTAAACCCCTGCCCGCATCCGCTCAAGGAGCGGCACGAGCACTCTCTGGCGAAATTCCGGAATCGCCGGAAGATCAACATCTTCCATTCCGAACAGCGCCCATTGGGACCCACGGAACGGGCCCGCGACGTGGCTCATCAGTGCCCCGGCCGTGCCGCAACGGCGGCCCCAGCGATCGAAAGCCTGCACGATCGGTTCCCAGCGGGCTTGCTGCCGTAACACGCCCACCGCAGAATACCCGCTCAAAGGCTTTTCCGTTTTCCATGTCCAATCGCCGGCTCGCAGCTCGACCACATCGTGCAAAGGGGCGTCGGCGTCAAACAGGCCCAATTGCCAGGGGCTCACTTCCAGACCATCCTCGGGCTTGCCGAAGTGGGTGTTGACGACGGGCAAATACTCCACCGCTTCCAGTCGCACGTCGTCAAACCAGGCGGTTCCTGCCGCCTGATAGAGTCCCAACCGCACTTCGACGCGATCCGCACCCGGCGGTACAGTCAGCAGGGCCACCACCCTTTGCCAGTCGTGGGTTCCCCGCAGATGGGCGTAGTCGTGCGGTTCGATCCACTTGTCCCCGGCGAAGGGATAGACCGCCAGAAAAGCGTAGCCCGACCCCGTTACGTTTTCCGTCTTGATCCACGCCGAAAGCCGCAGCGTTTGCCCCGGCATCACGTCCTTCACAGCTTGCCAAACGACGGCACTCCCTTCCTGAGAAAGACTAACTTTCGCCACACCCCGGCCGGAATGCCCTTCACCTGTCACCCACCTGCAGCTTTCCGGCGAGGACCTGCGCCAAGGTGACTTCTCCGGCGTCTCAGCCGATTCCTCGAAGGATGAATCAGCAAGCAGGGGCTCGACGCTCACCGGTTCCCCCGGCACACCGGCCATCCATCCCGATTTCGAACGCCTCGCGGGAATATCAAAGGCGTAGCCGCCGAACGTGAGCAGGTCCGCACCCTCGGTCAGAAATCGCAACAAACCGGCGCGGGCTTCGGGCAGATAATACTGAGCATCGGGGAAGACAAGAAGGGAAACCCCTCCCTCAATTCCCGGACACCACGCAGCCGCCAGCTCCTCCCAGGTCATGAACTCCGTCCGATAACCCGCCTGCTCCAGGGCCCCCACGATCGCCCGAACATTCACACTCTGAGAGAATCGAGGGCTGGCCGGCTCGACAATGACCGCCCGATTCTCGCCTGGAACCACTTTCCGGAGGCGCGGCTGCCAAACGGCCAGGGGTTCCACCATCACGTCGCGAAACCAGCACCGTCCCTGCGCCTGATAGAGCCCCAGCCTGATTTCCATGCGAAAGGCGCGCCGGTCCGTTTGCCCTTCCCATGTGAAGGTTTGCCAGTCCTGCGTTCCCCTGAGCTGGGCAAAATCTGTAAAACTCACAAGCTGCCCCCATTCGTCGTACTGATAGACGGCCGCGTAGGCGTAGCCAGCTCCTTGAACCGGCTGAACATCCTCGCATCGCACAGTTGCCCGAATCCGCAGCAACTCCCGCGGCGGCACGAAGCACCGGGCGACAGCCACCTCTCCCGACTGATCGCAGAACAGCGTTACCCGACCGTCGGGCTCTGCCCTCGCTTCGGCTCCCACCAACTCCCAGTCGTCTCGACCGATCCTCCAGGCGATCGTTGGCTCGTCTGCCGACGCCGAGTCGTTGACCACTCCTCCCGCAACGAGGATGATAGCCCCCAGCAAAGCCAGGAACGGCCAGGGCACAGCGACCCTTTCCTTCTGCAACCAACGGGACTCTCCGAGCGCTGGTGCTTTCATGCATTCATCCTTTTCAGTCCACGCCCGGATTGCTTTCGCCGGGCACGACAAGCACGCCCCTCCGAAGGATGTCTCGGAGGAACCTGCGTGTCATCTCTACATTCGAGCGTTTTAGATCATCCATTCCACCGACCGGGCGCCAACTCCTGCGTTCAGTTGCTGCTCAAGCAGTAGGGGCAATTCATGGAGTGCTGCTCCAACATGTTCCCCATGGCGTC
>NZ_JACIYL010000464.1 GCF_014359955.1 Thermogutta sp.
TTTTTGATCCAAAAAGGCAGGAGATTTTCCAAAAAGTCACGCTCGTCGGCAACACCGGCCACTCCACGGGCCTGATTCTCCCACATGATGGCGAAACGCAACTTGTCCTGGAACCGGGAATGAAACAGGGCCTCGTGAAGGGCACTGGAATGCCGCATCTCAACCGGTCCACCCTGGCGCGCCCGGTACCAGCAATAGACGAAAAACGAAATTCCGTGCTCGACGGCCCATTTTGTCTCCCAGTCGGCCACTTCTGGGTTTTCCTGACCGTAGAATCCAAGCACCGGAGTCCTTTCCGGATGCTTGAGCAGATTGCGCCATATTTCGGGCCTGTTCGTCTCCCAAAGTGGGCAATTGTGGGCGCCGACAAGAATATCGGTAACCACCGGTTGAGGCGGCGGAATCTCCCGCGTTTTGGGGATCGAAACACTCGGAAGAAACAGCAGGGAAAGAGCCTGCCGCACTGTGGCCTGCGGGTATCTGGCGACGACCGTCACATCATGGCGCCCCGCTTTTGAGGTCACCACTGTCCATGACGTCTTGATTTCGCTGGCACCGTTTTCGAAGCGAAACGGCTGTTGCAGATTTCCCTGGACAAGGCGCACTTCCGGCGGAAGGTTCAGTTCGAGCGTCCCTTCGACGTCTTGTTCCCCTCGATTACGAAGGGTCACGGACAGCGTGCAGGGCCATTCCGCGCGACAAATCGGACGGACCGGCTGGAAGTCCGCGATTTCCAATTCTCCAGCCCCCACCCGCCAGCGCGCAAGTACGGCAAGAACCACCGATGTGCAGAACAGAACCGTCTTGAACCGGAGCCCTGAAGGTCGCGTTTTCACTGTCACTCCCCTATGAACGGTTTCTGGCGGCAGGGATCGGACCGAGCAGCCCGGCCGGTTCACCAGCGATCTGCACGTTATCGGGAAACGCAAAAATAGGCCGACCTCCGCGCGTTGGTTCGCTCGTATGCGATCACGGCCTGAGGTGTGGGCAGGGCTAACAGGCTGATTCGTCTTCGAGCGAAAAACTCATAGGTTTTACTGATCTCGGTATTCTTCACATCGAAGCCCAGGCCAAGGATAACAGTCTCAACACCACCCCGCGTCAGCATCGAGAGGAGTTCTTCGGACCGCCACGCTTCGGTGTCATTTGCCAGTTTCGAACTCGCCTTTTTGACACGTCCGTGACTCAGAATGACAACGTCTTCGTCGTACTGTTTCCCATCAATTGTAATGCTGCCAGGGTGGCACTCTTCCACACGAGGATACTTGATCTCGCGCAGAGATTTGAAGACGTTGACTCCCACTTTTCTGGCGGCGATCGCCACTGCCCCTAAAACAACCGCATCGTCCCCGAGAGCCGACAGGCAAAGGCCACCACGTTCACGGGCGCCGGGAAGCTGGTCGGAGTTCACAATGGCCTGAATTGTCGGCCACAAGGTATCCCCGCACGCCTCCATGACCCCGCCTCCCAGGACGATCCACTCCGGATCGAGGAGGTGCCGCACGGTCAGACAGGCGTAACCGATGATTTCCGCTGCCCGCCGCATGATCCGTTCGACCAGTGGGTCGCTCCTTTCCAGAGCCTGCTTGAGGGCTTTACTCCGAATAACACTGAGGTCCCCGTCGAGGATCTCGGTCAACAATGTGGACTCGCCCTTTGCCACCGCTTCTCGGATGTCACGCTCGATGGCCGCGCGACCGGCGAGAGCTTCAAAACATCCGCGATTTCCGCATCCACAGAGTGGTCCATCAATTTCCATGACGATATGGCCGATTTCCCCGGCCACTTCCCGGGCACCACGCCAGATTTTTCTCTTTTGCGCGAATCCGGCTCCGATTCCTGTACCGACGAAGATCCCCATCGCGCTTTTGGCCCCGCGGGCAGCGCCCAGCCAAACTTCGCCCAGTGCACCAAGATTGCAGTCGTTCCCCAGAATGACCCGGCACCCAAAACGGGATTCCAGGCGAGGGACGAGATGGACGCCGGAAAGGCAACTGTTGGGCGTACGCACGATCGTCCCTTTTTTGGGATCCACCACGCCCGGTATGGCGACGCCGATGGCCGCCACGTCGCGATGGCTCAACCCTTCCTCTTTAAGTACCGCCTCGATAACGCCTTCGATCACTTCCAGGATATCGGCGGGGTTGTCCGTTCGAGGGGTGGGAAGCCGCTCGCGCGCACGGATGACCCCGCGTCGATCGGCAATCGCACCCAGAATTTTGGTGCCTCCCACGTCGACTGCAACGAAGATCGGTTCGCTGGATCGTTGTTTAGCGGCCATGAGTGGTTCCTTTATGCCCACTGTCCTGATGCTCCTGCTCTATTATTGTGGGATGAAAAAGCCGCTCGTGCAAAGGCACGGGTGGCTTGCCGAGAAGGGCTGTTCGTACCCATTCTGCCCACCACTGGGTGACTCTGGCTGGGGCGGACATCGGCGGAGAAATGTTTAGAGATTCTGTCGCTATTCGTGCAACGTGGACCAATGCTTCCTCGTTTTTGACGGGTTCGCACGGTACGCGCAATTCGACAATAAGAGGAGGCAGCCTTCCCAACGATCGGCAGAAAAAGTCCTCCACGCCCGCTGGTCGCGACTGTTTCAATTCGCACCCGATAAAAAAGACGTCCTGTTGGCTTACGTCAGCCTGCCAGAGGTTATCAACCACCAGTCGTGGACCATCGACCATCATTCGGCCCTGGACGAGAAGCCAGGGATAGAGGGCCACTGCATCGGCGATGTCGTCATGGGTGGCGATCCGCAAAGCGGAGGCGATGTCCCAGGAACGAGTGAAAACGCATTCGTCGTTGTGATTCGTTGGAACAACAGGTGGCAAGGCGGCGAGAAGGACCGCTCCCCGGGGAACTTCGGCACGACGTGTTTCCCCCGTGATCGTGGTCAAAAGCTTCTGCTGGGCCTGCCATGACTGAAGATAATTATTACGCTGCAGCAAAAAGGATGTGGCGTTGACAAAGAGCGCTCCACACAGACCGACCCGCAGCCACCGCGTTTTTCTGGAAGACTGAGGAGTACGAGGTTGCGCCCAATATGTGCTCACCGCGAGAGCAACGGCAACCCATAGCGACGAAAGTTTTCGGTTGTCGTTGCCATAAATAGCGGCATAACTTCCAGACAGCACGAACAGCAGAACGCTCATTACGGCGGAGATCCAGCACACGATTCTGAGCACACCGACTCGACAAGATTGGGTGGGAAAGGGATGAGTTTGAGGACCACCTTGGCCAGCCGGCGTTGTTTCCGCATGAGGGGAATCGCAATCTGCCCTGTTGCCCGACTGAGGCCCAGTATTGGCACCGTCTGAAGCTTTCCCGGCACTGCCGGTTCGCGATTGAACCAGGACAAGCGAGAGTATGAGGAGGAGAACGCCTGCTAAAGCCGCTGCATCCCAGGCTTCATGCACTCGAACAAGGCCGTCGGCCCAGAGAATCGGTGTTTGGATAAAAACCGCAAAAATCCAGTAAAGAAATGTTCGGAGCATCATTCCGGGACCGCCGGGTGTCAGTCGAGACATGTCTGGAAAAAATCGCGGCATGATCAGC
>NZ_JACIYL010000465.1 GCF_014359955.1 Thermogutta sp.
CCCAGTGGGACTGGATTGCTTCCGGACAAGTACAGGTCGTCGTGGGCGCCCGAAGTGCCGTCTTTGCTCCCACGCCGAGGCTGGGCCTCATCGTAATGGACGAAGAACATGAAACGTCCTTCAAGCAGGAGGCCGCCCCCCGCTATCATGCACGCGATGTGGCCCTCCGCCGTGCGTGCATCGAGCGGATTCCCCTCGTTCTGGGGTCTGCAACTCCGTCCCTGGAAAGCTGGCATCGAGCCCAGCAGGGGGAGCTCACGCTTATCCGATTGCCTGAGCGGATTGGCGGCCGGCCGCTCCCGGCCGTCAAGCCGATCGATCTCCGTCAACCCAAGCACGGGCGGTTAAGCCGGGGTGTGATCACGCGACAACTCCACGCGGCCATTCACGAAGCCCTGGAAAACGGCGGGCAGGTGATTCTGCTGCTGAATCGGCGGGGGTTCGCGACACATGTGCAGTGTTCGGCATGTGGTTATGTCCTGATGTGCCCGGATTGCGAGATTGCCCTGACACACCACCGCAGCTTCGGCAAGGTGCTGTGCCACTATTGCGGTCATGAGGCACCCTCGCCAAAGGCCTGTCCCGAGTGTCAATCGGCGGCCATCCGGTTCAGCGGAGTCGGCACGGAACGCCTCGAAGCCGAGGTCAAGGCGCGGTTCCCTGAAGCCACATGCCTGCGGATGGACGCCGATTCCATGCGGAGCCGCGAAGCCTATGAGCGGGCATTCCGCCTCTTCCGCGAGGGCAAGATCCAGATCCTTTTGGGAACCCAGATGATTGCCAAGGGACTGGACTTTCCCAATGTAACACTCGTGGGCGTGGTCAATGCTGATACGGCCCTCCACTTTCCTGACTTTCGTGCGGCGGAGCGGACGTTTCAACTGGTGACCCAGGTAGCAGGGCGGACTGGCCGGGGACCACACGGCGGCCTCGTGCTCGTTCAGACCTTCAGCCCCGAACATTTCGCCATCCAATCGGCGGTGCGGCACGACTTCGAAGGCTTCGCTGCTCAGGAACTTCCCATCCGAACAGCGTTCGGTTATCCGCCGATCACCAGACTGGTCCGGCTGATCATCTCGGCGGAGAAAGAACTTGAAGCGGCTGGCTGGGCGGAGCGGGTAGCCCGGTCGATTGCGGAGTCCCTTGCGCAAACAGGTCTTCCCGATGCCGTTCGAGTGGTAGGGCCTGCCCCTGCTCCTCTGATGAAATTACGGGGAAAATACCGCTACCACATCCAAATTCTGGGAAAAGATGAAACTCTTGTCCGGACGCTCGTCCGCTGTGGCCTGGAGTGTCTCGAAGAAGCACGTCACGTGAGCTGGGTCGTGGACGTGGATCCAGTGGATATGCTGTAACTGGCGGGAAAATGGACAGAAAAGCGCGATTCGAAAGCAATCTATTCCCCGAAGGCCTGTCTCGTGTGGAAATTCTCGTGTTTTCTGTTTGCTGCGGATCGACTAAGATAAAGACGTAGACTAGGCAAACCATGTGCCCCCTGTAGCAGCAATGACCTCTTCCGTCAATTCACCGCGAATCCCACAACGGCGTCTCAACCGGGCCCTCGTGGAGACCAGCCTCGAGGTCAAATGCCTTTTCTTGTTCGGCGTTTTCCTCGTGTTGGTCATTGCTGTGAGTGTGCTTCTGTACTGGCGGGTTACGGGAGAGGTGGTCACCCGGCAGAATCCGGATACCGCCCGCCTCCTCGCCGATCAAGTCATGCTAACGAAGCATTACGCGGCGATGGAGCCGAACAAAGATTTTGTGGATTACTTGACAGAAGTGATCCGCAGTCGGACGCAGCACGGGTATCAATGGCGATTCGTTCAGCCGCCGGGCCGGCCCGTACGGCCTTCTCAGGACGTAGGTCCCCCCGCCGACGCCATGGAGGCCGAACTCGTCCAGCGATTCATGCAGATGTCACCGGAAGAGCGGGCCCAGAGTGAGACCCCCCTGTACGCGGAACGCCTTGTCGATCAGGGGCGAACGTATCAATACTACCAGCCGATCTGGGCGGAACAGTCATGCGTGGCATGTCACCTGGCTCTGGAAGGGGCCGGCTACAATCCTGCCGCAAGCGTGGGCATGGGAAGCCCCTTGCGCGAAGGGGACCTCATGGCGGTGCTCCAGGTGACCATCCCCAACGGCCCTACCCAGGCGGCCATCATGAAGTACTGGAGTATGCTCCTCGCGGTCGCTATTGTCACGGCCTTTCTGGCTATGATCGCGTTCTACGTGACCATTCGCTACGTGATCATCCGGCCGTTGCGACACCTGCGGGCTGTCAGTGAGGCAATCACCGAAGGCAATACTGCCTTGCGCGCTCATATCCATACGCGTGACGAATTTGAACTGCTGGCCAACGCGTTCAATCGGATGCTCAGTCACCTTGTCGCCGTCCAGGATGAACTGCGTCAGGTGAACGCTGAACTGGATGCCAAGCTTGACGAGGTGGCCCAGCTCAACATGCAGCTCTATGAGCTCAACAGAATTAAAAGCGATTTCATGGCCACTATGAGCCACGAACTGCGAACACCGCTCAATAGCATCCTGGGATTCAGCGAGGTTCTTGCCTCGATTGATTCACTGGACGAAAAGCAGCGCCGGTACGTCCAGAATATTCAAAAATCAGGACGGATTCTCCTGGACATGATCAATAACGTCCTGGATTTGGCGAAGATGGAAGCCGGCCGAATGGAAATCACGCCGACGGAGTTCTCCATCGAACAGGTTGTGCAGGCCCAGTGCGATATGGCGCGGCCGCTCTCTGAAAAGAAAAATTTGCAACTCACCGTGGATGTTCCCCCGAATCTTCCGCCCATGTTTCAGGATCAAAATCGGGTGGCGCAAATTCTCAACAATTTGCTTTCCAATGCGATCAAGTTCACGCCGGAGGGTGGCGCCGTTCGGGTTTCCGTTCGCCGTGACAGCAACGGAGACTTGATCCTCCGCGTGGCGGATACCGGTGTGGGTATCGCCGAAGAAGACAAGCAAATCATCTTCGAGAAATTTCGCCAGGGGCGCACGGCGATGCCCGACGGTGACCCGCTGAAGCGTGAGTACCCCGGCTCCGGCTTGGGATTGAGCATCGTGAAAGAACTCTGCCGACTTCTGGGGGGTGAAGTCTCCGTGGAAAGTGAACTGGGAAGAGGAAGCGTTTTCACCGTCCGTTTGCCCTGGACGCTTTCACCCCAGCAACAGGAAGAATCCGGTTTGGGACTTCGTCTGTCCGATTTTGAAAAAATGCGGTTCGATCGCGGCAGATCAGTGCGTCGCCCCCAATCTGCCCCTGCCGACAGCCGGGCGGGTTGAAATAATGGCTCCAAGCTCCGTGGGGTCGCGAAAGTGCCTCCCAAACCCTCGGAAATGGCGGCACACGATGCGGCACTGCGGGCCCCCTTGAAGTGTCACAAACGCACCAACATTGGTCCAACCGGCAGCACAAGGTTATCGACAAGGTGGCGATTCATGGATCTTACCGCGTTCACCTTCCGCGTCACGGGTTTCTAAAGAACGATGAACACTTCCCGATCAGGCAAAAGTCCTCACCCGAC
>NZ_JACIYL010000466.1 GCF_014359955.1 Thermogutta sp.
GTTTGATTTCCCAAAAGCTGGGATTGGGATCAAAAAAGCCCCAGAGCTTCCAGTCCTCGTACCAAGGGTTCTCCTTCACCCGGGGATTTCTAACCACTGGCTTATTGCCGACCGAGTCGAGAATCGACTGCAAGTATTGATCGGCTTCATCTAGAATGTCGTAAATTTGTTTGTTTAATTGTTCGCGCTCATTCTTGAGAGCCTTCCGCTGTTCGGGCGAAAGTGAGCTTTTCTTGTCAGCCATTGGTCTGGCTCCCTTTTTCCTGTGCCAATTCGCTGAACACCTCTGCCGGTACGTTATGGGCCACAAGTCTCAAAAACTTCTCAGCGTCAGGACCAGCAATCCGGAGGATCTCAGAAATATAGACTTTGGCGGCTTCGGTTCTATCCGAATCGTGTCCGATAAAATACAACACGCCTCCTCGTCGTCTCACTTTGGAATCAGGAAATGCCTCTTTAATTGTATCGTGAGTGAATTTTAGTTGTTTTTGATTCGCACACAAAACAATCTCATAGAAACCCTCATAAGGCACCACTGTCCAGCCGTAAATCCCCGTTTTCTCTTGAACTTCCCGCATGACCTTATCAATCTCCTCTAGCGGTTTGGCAATGCGGGCCGTCAGCATCCCGAATTTCCGCTGCCGGGGAATCCGTTCAAACATGGCCACGCCGAGCTGCGGCTTTTCCGATACCAATCCCATCGTACATGCCGCCAGCGTCAGCTTGTCCTTTTCAAACTTCTCAAAAGTGGCCATGAATGAGTGCTCGGGTTCACCGAATTGCCCCACCGCGTCATGCACCGTCGTGGGATGCAAATCGGCCATCCCCAGGATGCGGTGATACTTCTGAACGGCCTTCTGGTGCGTTTCCGACTTGATGCCCTCCAACGCCTCCTGGGCCGTCTTTTTCCCTTCCACCACCGGCGAGACGAACAGCCGATGCTGCATCGCCTCTTCCAGGGATTGCCAGCGGAAAACTTCAGGATTCTTCTTGCTGGGCGCCCAAATATACGACCCTTCCTTCAAATGGACAACCTGCATGGGATGGGGGTTCGGCGGCAGTCCCGGAGGCAGCGCGTACTCCACCACGGTGGCCCCTTCGCGTTCATACGGAAAGGGCGGCGCTCCCTGCTCGGCCCCTCCCTGCCCCGCCAACTGGAGTACTTCATCATCCGGCCCCGGCGCGGTCAGTCCCACCAACTTCCGCACCTCGTCGGCCTGAATCGCTAGGCCCATGCCACGATGATCGTGTGCAGCGACCTGGAGGAGGTGGTTCAGTGGGACACACACCTGAAAAACGTGTTTGGAAAAAACGTCGAGCGATCCAGCCTCGGAGGGTTTGTTCGGTGGGTGGAAACCAAGGATGGGAAACGTTTAGCCATTGTCGTATGGAACGGCCCCGCAAAATCGACTCACGAATATTATCTTTACACCCACGAGCTGGCGCACATCGTGGATCGAGACACGTCCGGCAACAGGATCAGCAACTCAGACGAATGGCAGGCGGCATGGGAATCGGAAAAGGACGAAATTGTTCATTCCGTTTATCAGCCGGAACTGAAAGACGCAATCCTGGAAAATCCTTCGGAAGGATTCGCCACATTGCTGGCCCTGTACTGGATCAATCCTCGGATTTTTCGCACTCAAAGGCAAACCATACGTCGGTTCTTGGTGGAACGTCGTCTGGTTCATCAGGAGGGGGAGAAGTTCCCAGCATAAGGGGAAAGTACACGGAATAGGGGATTCGGTCTTCAAACGGCACGTAGTCTGAATAGTCATGGCCCGGAACAGGAACACAGATTGACTCGATGTCTCCTGTTTCGGGGCAGCACCAGGTGATGACCTTGACCTTTTCCTTGTGCATGTCCCTATCTCGGACCACCACGTACCATCGGCCCTCATAAAACCTCCAGGGGCAGCGCCAGCGCCGCCAGCGATAGTGGGCATAGGCCAGGAACACACGGTGCGCCAGCCGCTTGAGAGGGTCCAGAAGAGCCGAGAGCCTCATGGCGCCAACCTCTCGCACTTGTTGAGTGCCGCCTGATGATAGTGGCGGCAGTTTGGAAAACCGACCCCTTATATTATCGTCATGAGCGTGTCCGTTGACAAACCCAAGAACCGAACCGCCGACAGCCTGTTTTCCCCGGACAAGTACGTGAACAAGCCGGGGGTTGTGGTGTTCGCGGAACACAGCACACGCCTGCCGGACGGGACGCCGGTGACCTACGATCGCGACGCCCTGGAAAAGATCGCCCGCAACTGCTCGGTTTTGTTGCTGATTCAGCAGGAGGGACGTTTCATGAATTGTCCCTATGACACATTATGCCTGTGGCATGTTGTAGCAAAGTGTGGCCAGTCAGAGACGGGCCCGGATAGGCTAATTGTCAGGTGTCTCTTATACTGAAAAACAGGACGCTTTGGCGATTGGGAGTTGTTATCCGGCCAATTGCGTGGCCGCTGGTTGGGACCCTCGGCGGCGGTTTTGCCTGCGTCCTGCTAAAAGGGAAGGGGCGACAGGTGGGGAAAACGATGTGGGATTACGGGGCTTTCGATCCAGGAACGTGACACCGTCGGTGATGACGGCGACTTTCCTTCGGTACATGGAAAGAATTGAACTATGATGGGAGTACGAAAGAAGAAAAGCGTACGAGGGGGCGCTGCCTCTGCGCAGCCAGGCGGAACGGTCGTCCAACCCGGTCCCCAGCGACTCCAGAAAATTCTGGCAGCGGCTGGGATTGGAAGTCGGCGGCAGTGCGAAGAGCTGATCAAAATGGGCCGGGTGGAGGTGGATAAGAAAGTCGTGACCGAACTGGGCTTTAAGGCCGACCCCTTCCGCCAGAAAATCTGTGTGGATGGAGTTCCGATCAAGCTCGAGCCGCCGGTCTATTACGCCGTTTACAAACCGGACGGCGTGGTGTGTACGAATAGGGATCCGGCTGGACGAACCCGTGTCATTGACCTGGTTCCCGAGAGCGACCGGCGTTTGTTTACAGTGGGACGGCTGGACCTTCACAGCGAAGGTTTGATTCTGGTGACTAATGACGGCGCGCTGGCAGAGCGGTTGACGCATCCCCGTTATGGTGTGCCCAAGACATACCTGGTCCAGGTAGCAGGAGAGCCCACGCGGGACGTCCTCCTTAAACTTCAAAAGGGGGTGCACCTGGCCGAGGGAATCGCCCGGGTTGCCAAGATTCGCGTACGCCGCAAACACAAGAAGAGCACCATCCTGGAGATGGTTCTCAACGAAGGCCGCAACCGCGAGATTCGGCGCATCATGGCGCGGGTGGGCCACAAAGTATACCGTCTTAAGAGAATCGCCGTGGGGCCCATTCGATTGGGCAAGATGAAACCGGGCGAGGCCCGGCGTCTGACACCCGAGGAAGTGGCGGCGCTGTATAAGGCTGCTGGATTGGCTCCCATGTTGAAGGATTTGACTGAAAAAAAGAAACGGAAGTAGCTGCACTTTCTTGAGTTGTGGACGCTTCCGGTCATAGAGTTGGAAATATTCGAAATAACAGC
>NZ_JACIYL010000467.1 GCF_014359955.1 Thermogutta sp.
CGCCTGGCAGGTTGGACACCCGTAGATAGTTTGGGCGATGGCCCTCGGCGCGGGGCCAGCCGTTAAACCTGCCATCACACAGAAAACACCCGCTGATCGCCAGAACATCCCTCGCCGCTCCATTTTCCCATTCCGTGTCATGGGCGTTTGTTTCTCCATCTGCAATTTGCTGAGACAGCAATCCTGTTGGTGTTTTGTCAAATGGATGTGGTTAGCGCGTTACGTTACACCTCAGAATCCGCTGCGGGTGCGGTTATATCCACGACCCATCGTCTGCAGCGAGCGGACGGTCGAGGCCCCCAATCCCGTGAACCCGAACAGCCGCTCCACCGGCGACACCATCTTGTCGATCCAGGTGCTGAAGGCGATCATGTCGTCGTGGGCAATGAAAATCCGGTCGCCGGGCAGAATCTGATAGTTCGTCGCCGTGTTCCCGCCCCGGGTGATGGCATTCCAATCCACCGGCAGAATCTGTTCGCAGCCGGTGCCTGCCGGAGACGGTCGGGCAATCCAGATCCGCTTGCTGGAAACCTGCGAGATCCCGCCCACCTGGGCAATCGCGTCGAGCACCGTCTCGTTGCCCGTGCAGGGCAACCGGATCACGCTGTCGTCTTCTCCCGGCCCTTCCGTGATCACGTAATACACCTTGCTGTTGTAGGCCAGCACCTCCAGAGACACCTCCGGAGAATCCAGAAACTGGCTGAGATGGCGGCGGATGGCCTCCCGGGCTTCCGGAATCGTCAGCCCCGCCACGTACACTGCCCCATATTGCCGGAGGTTGATCGTCCCGTCCGGCGACACCAGATAGACCCCGCTGATCGGCTGGAGGCCGCTCGCCCGCGCCAGTTGCACCGAGACCTCCGGTGCCCGCAGAATCTGCCGCAGATGGGCCTCGATGGCCCAGCGGGCCTCGGCCACCGTCATCCCCACCACCCGCACCGAGCCATAAGCCGGACCGAGGTTCACCGTCCCTTCCGCCTCCACCATGTAATAGCCACTGATGGGCTGGTCGATGAGTGTCCCGATGACGTCAATCTGGAGGACGTCATAGACTTCCAGGCGGTACGGGGGCAGGGGAACCATCTTGGGCACTTCGATCTGCACGACATCCGGCGGTTCCAGGCGGTAGGCGGGCAGGGAGACCTTGGCCAGCTCCCGCGGCGGTTCGAGTTCCGGCTGGGCGGCCGTCTGCTCCAGCCCGCGGTCGTAGAAATCCATTGTTCGGCAACCTAGAGAAGAGAGAAAACCCAGGCAAATGCAAAGGGCGAGCCAGAGGACCGTTCGGCCCGTCAAACCGGGATATTGGCGTTGCCTGGGATATTGAGGGGCATTGTGGTAACGGTGTTTCATGGTTCGCATGGGGCCCTCGTGGGGTGAAGCGAGAAGGAGTCGCTTCGGCACAACCGTTTTTCTCGGCAATGCTGCCGTAGTCGTCGCTGTCGGAATAATCGGCAAAGTTTCACAAAAACTTGGTGGAAATTTCCTGGAGTTCTCAAGCCGGTCGTCTGGGAAGACCCAAAAAGTTCCCCGGCGGTTTCCTCGGGCACGGTGGGAATTCCGCTGGAAGTGCTGTCGGAGAGACGCGCTCACAACGTCCGCTTTTCAGCGCTTGATCACCCCTTCCATGTCACCGGGCACGACACGCCACCCCGCCGCCAGCGTATCGGTGAGATATTCCTGTCACGTCCGCTTCCGTGGCTTGCGGGGCACACCTCGTAGGGTACAATGTCCGTGCCGAAACGGATTCCCATACTGGGAGTGACATGGGGCTTTCGTCTTTGAGAGGTTGCGGGCTGCGAGCTCTTCAGTTTTGCAGGCTGTTGCGAGGAGCCCACAAAAGGGCGCACATTAAATGGCGTTTGTTTGAGGGAACGGGTTTTTCAGGTTTGGTTTCAAGCCGACGGGAGGACGCACCATGTCTTACAATGTTTCGCGGCGTGATTTCCTGCGCACGGCTGGATGGAGCTCGGTCACACTGAGCGGTGTCCTGGGAAGTAGCGTTTGGGCAGAAGGTCCGGCAGCGCCAGCTCCCATCAAGATCGTGGCCGTCTCCACGAGCCCCCGCAAGGGCAAAACCACGGCCCAGGGACTGAGAATTGTTCTGGATGCCGCGCGAGCCGTGGCCCCTGACAAAATTGAAGTTGTTCTCGTCGAATTAGCGGGGCTTTCCATTCCGGTAGAGCCCGCCCTGGGCCTGCCGTTGCCGGACGGCGTTAAAGACGACTTTCCCGCAGTGGCGGAGGTCATTGCGGATCCCCGGTTGGGAGCCCTCATCGTGGGCTCTCCGGTTCACTACGCGAATGTCAGCACACTCTGCAAGGCGTTCATCGACCGGCTGGGGCAGGCATTTCGAAAAGAATTCAAACTTTCGGGAAAGCTGGCCGGTGCACTGGCTGTGGGCGCTGCCCGAAATGGAGGACAGGAATACGTCCTCCACTCCATCACCCGGGCGCTGATGTGTCATGAAATGGCCATCGTGGGAGATGGCCGCCCCACCGGGCATTTCGGCGCGACCCTGTGGAACAGTGGCAACGACGATATTTCCACGGACGAATTCGGTGTGAAGACGGCACAGGACCTCGGTCGACATATCGCCCAACTTGCGCTCAAAATGAGTCAGGCATAGGAAGAGGCGGTTCCTCGCCGTCGCTGAAAATAGGCCGCCGCACTAGAGCCACCCGCAAAAAACCGGGTCATCCGGCCGGTCTGCCGGGGTCAAGGGGTTTTGTGCGCACCTGGGGCAGCGGCAATGGACCGACTCCAGCTATGGGCCGTCTTTGATGAGTGGAGTACCCGTTTGTGGAGTTGGTGGTGCCCAAGTTCGCTACCAGCACAAGCGCGGAATAGACTCCGAGTGTCCCGGGTTACCTTATCGTGGAGACCACGTATGGACAGGCGAGACTTTCACAAGGCTGTCTTGGCATGGGGAACGGCGAGCGCTCTCACCATGGGTAGCGAGGAAATGTCCGCAGAAACGCCGCCGCCGGAAGGGGAATTCCTCGTTGAACCAGCCAGGCGGTTGCCGGTCCGAAAGTTCGATGTGGTCATTGTGGGCGGAGGAACGGCGGGCGTTGTAGCGGCACTGGCCGCGGCAACTCAGGGAGCGAAGACAGCACTCATCGAGGCGAAGGGGTACACCGGCGGCACCGTCACGGAAGGCGGTACCGCACTCCACAGCTTTTTCAATCTGTGGAAAGCGTTTCCCGGCGTGGAAAAAAAGCAGGTCATCCGCGGCTTCCCGCAGAAAATCATCGACCGCCTTATTGCCCGTGGCGCCTGCACCGGCCATGCGGAAATGGAACTGGGTTTCGACTATGATTCGGTATGTACCGCGATTGATACCGAAATGTACAAACTCGTCACCATGGAAATGCTGGCCGAGGCTGGTGTCCATCTTTTTCTCAACACGCTGCTTGTGAGCGCTATCCGGTCGGGCGGTACACTTGTTGCGGCGGTTACCGAGAGCCGCGCCGGTCGAGAGGCCTTTGTGGCCCACTCTTTCGTGGACT
>NZ_JACIYL010000468.1 GCF_014359955.1 Thermogutta sp.
AGCCTACCCCGGGTGATCGCCCGGATGACCTGCCCCGGGGACCCAATTTCTTTTCGCCGGCTCTTTCCTCTGTCTGGCAGCTTTGCGTCGCGGGCTCAGCAGAGAACCAACGCCGCAAAGGTTCTCCGGCCCTTCATGTTTGCCCCACTGCTAAAGGGGTCAATTTTTTCTCCTGGAACTCTGTAACTCTTTTTCCACCATCACCTTGGGGAGGTGTTCGTAAACGGGCTTGGGATTGTTGGACACCCTCCAGCGCCGCGGTCATAATAAAGGCGAGAGACGAGCGTGCGCAGGTTTTCGCCTCGTGTTTTGCAAAACGGTTTGGGGGATGCAACGATGTCTCGTTTGAACCGCCGTCGGTTCATTTTCCATTCGGCGCATACCACAGTTGGTCTTTCAGCGACCCTGGCATCGCTTCGCACTGGCGAGGTCCTCGCGGAGTTCCTGGAGGTCGAGACGCCACCACGAAAAATCGCGCCACCGCTGCGGCTGTGTCTCATCTCGGGCAGCGAAGAGTACCGTTCGGACGACAGCCTGAGCTGGCTCGCGGACTACCTGGAGCTGAATTACGGGGTCAAGTCCCATAAGGTCTTCGCCAAGGGCCTCACCGAATTACCGGGGCTGGAGGCCCTCGACGCGAGCGACTGCATGGTCCTGTTCACACGGCGGCTGGAAATCACCGGGGAGCCGCTGGAACGGATCAAACGCTACATCGAGTCGGGCCATCCCATCGTGGGAATCCGCACGGCCAGTCACGCCTTCCAAAATTGGCTGGAACTCGACAAGCTCGTTTTCGGGGGCGACTATCACAACCACTACGGGAAGGACTTCCACCCCTACATCGAAGTTGCCGATACAGGAAAAAATCACCCCATCGTGCAGGGCTTTGAGCCTTACACGTCATCGGGCAGTCTGTATCGCAATCCCAATCTCGCCCCGGATACGACAGTTTTACTCAAAGGGACGATTCCCGGGCATGTCGAACCCGTTGCCTGGGTCCGTCTCTACAAGGGTGCCCGGGTGTTCTACACATCGCTGGGCCATCCGGATGACTTCCGGCAGAGATCCTTTGTGCGGATGCTCGTGCGGGCCATCTTTTGGGTATGCGGCCGAGAGTTGCCAGATTGACCATTCCCGAGCCGACGAATCGACTGCCCGTCAACTTCCCCGGCGTTTTGGTGGATCGTGGGCCGCACCACAGACTTCGCACCACAAGACTTCACTGGGCGGCGGCGATGAACTGTTGCTTCCGTAAAAGGTAGGCGTGGCACAGGGCGAGAGCCAGGGCATCGGCGACGTCGGGTGGTTCAGGAGGCTCAACCAGCGACAGTTCCCGTTGAATCGCCCGCTGGATCTGGGCCTTGCTTGCACGCCCGGATCCTGTCAGCAGTCGTTTGACCTGAGTGGGCGCGTAGGCCACCACTGGCACCCCGGCCTGTTTCGCGGCCAGACAGATGACGCCCCGGGCATGGCCCATAAGAATGGCGGTTCGTGGTCGCTGATAATGAGAAAACACCTCTTCCAGGGCGACCGCGGCAGGGTGGAAGCTCTCCAGCACTTCCCGCATGCCGTCGAAAATGGCGCCCACCCGGGCGGGAAGATCCTTGTGAGCGGGAGCACGAATGACGCCCGCTTCGCAAAGCACCGGCGACGTTCCCTCTGCAATCTCGATGACCCCGTAGCCGGTGACCCGCAATCCGGGGTCCACCCCGAGGATGCGCTGTTTGCCGGGGGATTCCCCAGCCCTCGGCGCTTGCGAAGAAAATCGCTTCATAAGTTTGACCATCCCTGATTGCCGAGCCAAAAGTGGCCGCTTTTCCGTGGCCAGCGCTTCGTTTTTCTCATTGACGCGCTTGGGAAGTTTGCTCAATCACCGGAGCGGTTTTCGATCCGCCAGGTGGTGCCGTCGGGACGGTCTTCCAGGACCACCCCGAGTTCGGCCAAACCGCTGCGGATGCGGTCGGCCATCTGAAAATTTTTAGCCTTGCGTGCTTCCGCCCGAATGGCCACCAGCAAGTCCAGCAGTTTGGCCGTCAGACCGCTTTCTTCAACCGTTTTTCGCCTGGGTGGCGGCGTGCGGAACAGTCCCAGGACGTTAGCCAGTTCTTTCAAAACAGTCGCCCCTTTGATCAAATTCGTGAGCTTTTCCGGAGTACGCGAGGCCGGATCCTCCAGCCGATTTTCGTCGATATACCGATTGAGGCGACGCACCAGCTCGAAGAGTTCGCCGATCGCACCTCCGGTGTTGAAATCGTCGTCCATGAATTCGAGGAATTTTTCCCGGTGGGCGTGCACATCCTTGAGGAACGGATCGTCGCCCGGCGAAAACTCTCCTTCTTCCCGTCGTGTGGGAGCAGGCAGCGTGTAGAACGACTGTCCAGTGAGACGCTCGAAACGTTCGAAAAATCTGTAGAACGTCTCGATGGCGGTTTCCATCTCTTGCAGGCGACGCTCGCTAAACTCGATCGGCCGTCGATAATGCGTCGAGAGAATGAAGAGGCGAATCGTCTCGGGCCGGTACTCCGCGAGGAGTTCCCGGAACGGGCTGGCCCCTTTGGACTTGCTGATTTTGCCTGCCTGCTGAGCCTCCAGATCGTCGGCCGGCCGGGTGTGTCGGCCGCCCACTTTCCCGACTTCGTCAGCAGCCTGCATCAGCCCGTTGTGCAGCCAGTAGCGGACCATCGGCTTGCCGTGCCGGGCTTCGCTCTGGGCGATTTCGTTCTCGTGATGAGGGAAGACCAGGTCCAGCCCGCCGCCGTGAATGTCGAACGTCTCGCCGAGGATCCGGCTGCTCATCACGGAGCACTCGATATGCCAGCCGGGTCGGCCGGGACCCCACGGACTGTTCCAGAAGGGCTCATTGGGTTTGGCGGACTTCCACAGGGCAAAATCATACGGCGATCGTTTGCGGTGGGCGCCTTCTCCGCCTTCAGGAAGCATCGCCTCCAGCTTTCGGCCGCTCAGTTTGCCGTAATCGGGAATTTTGGTGACGTCGAAATAGACATCGCCGTCTGCAGGATAGGCGTAGCCTTTGGCGATCAGGTCCTGAATGAACTCGATGATCGCGTCGATATTCTCGGTGGCACGGGGAAAGTGGTCCACTGTATCGATCCCCAGGGCCTGAAGATTGGCCATGTAATCGGCGATCATTTCTTCCGCCACCTGAGACATAGGGATACCGCGCCGCTGGCTTTCCGCGATGAGCTTGTCGTCCACATCGGTGATGTTCACGACCCACGTCACCCGGTAGCCGTTGTAGGTGAGATAGCGTTTGATCGCGTCGAAGATCACCGGACCGACCATGTGGCCGATGTGACTGGGCTTGTAAACCGTCGGTCCGCACAGATAGATGCCCACCTGGCCGGGTTTGACGGGTTCAAATGGCTCTTTTTTTCGGGTCAGAGTGTTGTAAACGCGGATCATAGGCATGAAGGTCGCTTAAAAACCCAGGTTCAGATGTGTTTTCCGAATTTTTTCCTTTGCCGGTTGGTAGGAGTTTT
>NZ_JACIYL010000469.1 GCF_014359955.1 Thermogutta sp.
CCTTTCGGCGGGGACTGAAGTCCCGCGCCGAAAGCGGGGCTAAAGCCCCGCACTCCATATGGAGTGCGGCGATTCATCGCCGCTTTTCGGTGAAGGCTTTAGCCTTCACAACCTTGGCGTTGATCCGGATGGAAACGGACTACCGGTCGGGGTGGAACCCGATCCTCCGCGGCGTCCACCGGATTGCCCGGTTCCCTCCGGGCTAACGGCGGTCCTTTGCTGAAGTGGGGTCGGGAATCCGGATCAGCGCTTCAGATCAAGCGAGGCTCGAAAAGTTTGCCGTGACTGGGAGACATCGGCGGCCACCGCCCTCGTGCCGGATTCCTGGGGTTTTTGGTAGAGCCACGGTTGGAGTCGGGTCATTCCGGAGAGCAAATCGCCGACTCCCTCGGCGGCTCCCACCACGAGATAGCCGCCTGGCTGAAGGAGCTTGAGCACGTTGTTGAGAACGACTTTCTTTGACCCCATGTCGAAATAGATGAGCACATTTTTCAAAAAGATAAGGTCAAAAGGTCGTTCCGGCAGAGGTTCCATGAGATTGTGCTGCCGGAAGGTGGTCATCTTCGTGAGGATCGGCTTTGCCCGCCATACTTCGGCATTGGGTAATTTTTCAAAAAAACGCCGCTTCAGGTCGTCGGGAACAAGCCGCATCGCACGTTCGCCGAAGGTGGCGGTTCGTGCCTGCTCAACCGCGCCCACTCCGATGTCGGTTCCCAGAATGGTGATCCGCCATTTGGCGAGGTCCGGAAGTTCCGCAGCAATGCAGCAGGCGGCGGTGAAGGCTTCGTCCCCCGTGCTGCATGCAGCCGACCAAATTCGGAGGGTCTTTGCCGGTCCCCGTTGCCGGCTGGCCATCTCTGCTAGAAATTTTTTGCGGAACCACTGCCATTGGAGCTCGTCGCGGAAGAGGTAGGTCTCGTGGGTGGTGATTTCCTGCAGAAAGGCGTCCCATTCTGGATGGCGAGGGGGTAACCTGGTGAGATAGTCGTAATACTCGGAATAGCTCGCAATACCTGTTTCCCGCAATCGGCGACGGAGCCGATTGGAAAGCAGGGTTTTTTTCTGCGGCGAAATGCGGATCCCCGTCTTGCGATAAACCAGATCGGCGTAGCGCTGGAGTTCAGCGTCGGTCACCTGGGGAAGGATCAGGGACGACGTGATGGGGGGAGGAGGGATCATCTGATCCCAGGTAGTGACTTTCTTCTCTGAAGGGAGAGCTGCAGGACGAACGGGGCGGTTTCCGCCGCCGGGTTGCTTGTGAGCAGGATCAGGCATCATGGCGCGATTCCCTGTCTCGCGTCAAAGGGCTTTCGCTGGTGAGTCTTTGGAAAAAATCCATCGGCGCCACGGCCGCGGCGCCACCGACCAGATTCCTTTTGGGCGCCAGGCGGGTCGGAAGTGCGTGACTTCCCGGACCGTTTCAGGCGGGCACGGAGCGGCCGTGGGCCGACGCGACAAGCGACCCGTATTGGGTCCTGGGGAGGTTGGTCTCACATAGCTGCAGCCTCGGTAATGTCCTCGTCGTCTCCCAGAATCTTTTCAATATCCAGGAGGATGAGAAGCCGCTTGTCCAGTTTGACCAGGCCGGTGAGATATTTGCGTCCCAAACCGGCCACAGTCGGCGGGGGCGGGGCGATCTGCTCCTTGCTGATCCGCAGAACCTCGCTCACCGCATCGACGATGATGCCGATGGTCTTTCCCCGCACATTCACCACCATGATCCGCGTTTCGTCGGTGGGTTCCTGCGGAGGCAGACCAAACCGCAGCCGCAGATCGACAATCGGGATCACCGTGCTTCGGAGGTTGATCAATCCCTTGATGTAATCCGGAGTTTGGGGAACACGTGTGATTTCCCCCATCAGGATGATTTCCTGCACCTTGGTGATTTCCACCCCGTACTCTTCCTGACCCAGGCGGAAACTCACCAGTTGCATGGTCGCGCTGCCGCCCCGATGGGCAAGCTCCTGCACGAGGGCTTCTTGAACTGCTGTGGTCATTTTTCTGCTCTCCCAGTGATGCCTGTCGGTGACTGGACGAACTGACAACCGCCCTGTTTGATGGAAATATAGGTTACAAATGCCGCAGTCCAAAAGTTGACCATTTTCATGAGCGCACACGTCCTGGATCATTGGCTGGTCTGATCGACCAGGTTGGAATAATCCGTCTCAGCGGTTTCGCCAGCAAAATCCCCCATGAAGTTAAAACAGCAACCGGAAGATTTTGTGGTGGAAGAGGTGACGCAGTTTCCTGTGGACGGTGGGCCTTTTGCCACGTACGTTCTGACCAAAAGGTCCCTCGGTACCCCAGAGGCCCTGGACAAGGTCCGCAGGCAGTGGAAAATCCCCCTTCATGCGGTTTCCTACGGAGGGCTTAAAGACCGCCATGCCGTGACCACCCAATGGGTGACCATTCGCGGCGGCCCGACACGGGATCTCCAGCTCGATGGCGTGCACCTGGAATATCGGGGACAGGCCTCCCGGGCGTTCACCTCCGACGACATTCTCGCCAACAGATTCCGCATCGTTCTGCGAGACCTTTCGCCGGAAGAACTTCAGGCAGCCATCACCGCACTTGACGAGGTGAAGCTGTGGGGCCTGCCCAACTATTTCGACAAACAACGGTTCGGGTCAGTGGGTTGGTCTGGGGACTTCGTTGCCCGAGCCTGGTGCCTGGGAGACTACGAACGGGCCTTGTGGCTGGCCCTGGCTGATCCTCATGACTCGGATCGGGCGGCGGACAAGAAGGAAAAACAGTTTTTGCGGGAATACTGGGGCGATTGGGCGGCCTGTAAAAAAGTCGTCCGCAATCGCTTCCGTCGAGCGGTTGTCGCGCAACTGGCGGATCAGCCGGGCCAGTACCGTCGCGCTATGGCCGCCCTGCGACGTGATCAACGGGCCCTGTACCTGGCGGCCCTCCAAAGCTATCTGTGGAATGCCATGGCCTCGGAGTGGATCCGGCAGCGAGTTCCTCCCGAGGATTGTTTCGAAGTGGTCATTGCGCGCTGGACCTTCACCTTTTACCGCCGTCTGAACACCCAACTGCTCGAAGAATTGCGCGACACTCGGCTGCCGCTGCCCTCGGCCCGGTGCGGGGTGAAAACCGGGCCGGTGCGGGAGCTTATGGAGCGGGCCGCCGCCGAGCTGGGACTGGAAGTCCGCCAGCTCCGGATCAAATATCCCCGCGATAGCTTTTTTTCCAAAGGTGATCGACCTCTAGTGTTCTTTCCCAGGGAACTCGCCTATCAGACCGGGGACGATGAACTGAACCCCGGCAAGCAGCAGCTCACGTTGAGCTTCGAGTTACCCCGGGGCTCCTACGCCACCATCCTTGTCAAACGGATCACCGAGGATCGCTCGCCGGAGAACGCGTCAAGTTTGGAGGAATAGCACGTCCACGTTTCGGAGGGACGTTTTCGGAGGGACCTGCTTGTCAGGTCCGCATATTGGAGGGACCCCTCGGAGGGACCCGCTTGTCGGGTCCGTTTTTCGACGTTGGATCAT
>NZ_JACIYL010000047.1 GCF_014359955.1 Thermogutta sp.
GTGCGTTTTGCAGTTTCAGCGAAAGGACGTGCGGATTTACCGTTATTTGCTCATGCTGAGCACTTTTCAGGTCGTCTCCGCCTGCGCTTTTTTTCACGGGGTCGTTTTCGGACTATTGCTGGTCGTCTATCTCATTCTGGCCCTGACGGCGCTCCTGCTGGTGACGTATTTCGGCGAATGGGAGGCCCAGGAGGACAGCCGAAAGATGGAGTCTCGGACCACCCAGCAAAGCCAGTCATGGCCGCTCTTTATCAGTGTGGTGGCTGATCCACCCGATCCGCGTGCGCCGATAGGCATTAATTGGGGACTGCTGGGCAGGATGGCCCGCGTTGTGGTGAGTTCCGCCCTGTTCAGTGGTCTTGTATTCTTTATTGTGCCGCGTCTCAGCACCCGCCCCTGGCCGGGTATTGCGCCCGCGCCTATCCGAACGGTGGGTTTCGATGCTGCGGTAACCCTGGAAGAAGTGGGGGATCTCCTCGATGACCCTACCCCTGTCATGCGGGTGGAGGTCGCAACACTCGATGGAAAACCTTTGGGTTACGTGGGCCCGCTCTATCTGCGAGGCGGATCGCTCCCAGTCTACTACGAGAAACACTGGTCCCTCAATCCCTTCTTCGTCCAGAACGAGATTCGTCCTCTCCAACCGCTGTTCCGCGGACCGGGGCAGTCGCTTTTCTTGCAAAGAATCGTCCTGGAGAGAACGCAGGGTCCAGAAGTTTTCGCCATCTGGCCGGCGGGTAAATGGGACGACTCCCATCTGCTTTACGATCCCGAGCGTACGCGCGTTTTGCGGGTGACGGAAGAGAATCGCCGCGCCACGTATGAGATGACCACCTCAGCCTTGGAGTTCGGCCGCCAGGCCGATCTTGTCCCGGCCACGGACCCGGTGCGGCTGACCCCTTTTTTGCAGCTTCCCTGGATCATTTTCCAGCCGGACTGGTGGGGCGGGCGTTTCGTGGTCCATCGTGAGCTGTATTACAGACGGGGGTGGGATCGTTTGGAACAACTCGCCGCCAAGTGGGCCAAGGAGGCTCCCTGGCCCGAAGACGATCATTTTCATCTCGCCAAGCATTTTGAGCAAATCCTGGCGTTTTCCGGCGAGTTTCAGTACTCTACCGAGGCCGTGTCGCGTGATCCCGAGCTTGATCCCGTGGTGGATTTTCTCACTGAGACTCGGAAGGGACACTGCGAGTATTTCGCCACAGCCCTGGCCCTCCTTCTTCGTTGCCGGGGAATCCCCACGCGGATCGTCATCGGCTACAAAACGGAGGAATTCAACACCCTGGGCGGGTTTTATCAGACTCGGCAGCGTGATGCCCATGCCTGGGTGGAGGCTTATCTCAGCCCGGACAAACTCACTCCGGAATTGGTACAAGACAGGCCTTCCCAAGTGTGGCAATATGGGGCGTGGCTTCGCCTGGATCCCACCCCACCGTCGGCCAGTCGTGCGAATGCAAACCAAACCTTCTGGCAACGCCTCTGGACTACCTACACGTTTCTCGATTACCTCTGGCTGAAGTACGTCATGCAACTGGACAGGGTTACTCAGCAGGCAGAGGTCTACCGCCCGGTCCGGCGTCGCGTGCAGGAGGGAGTGGCAACGCTTGTCCGTCCAGAGCGGTGGCGAGAAATGGTGGAATCCGCCAATGCAGCGGTACGCCGGGCCCTGGTGGAGTTTTCGCAGTGGCGCATGGTGGGTGCCGGCTTGGTGGTTGTCGTCCTGGGCGCGTTCGGGATGCTTTGGCTGTGGCGGGATCCTTTACGCCGGATATGGATCATCCGAAAGCTGCCGTTTCGCCGGAGCTGGTCACCGCTGGGGGATCATGTGATCGTCCAGGTGCATGGCGAGCTCCAGAGGCTGCTTCAGCGGGCTCATTCGCCGCGATTACCCGGCGAAACACCCCTAGCCTTTGTGGAACGCGTGGCCCAGCTTCAGCTTGCCGGTGGATCGTCCGCGTGTGACGGTTGGACTGCGTCCGCCCGGCGGATCGTCGATCTCTATTACCGATTTCGATTTGGCGATCACGCACCAACGGCGACGGAGATCGAGGAAATGGCCGAAGCGTTGCAGAGGGTGAGATCAGCCCTCCGCGCGCGCCGCAAAAACAACCGTCCAAAAAATCAGAGAGGGAATAGCGACAATCCCGAACTGCGGTAACGTCTCGGCATCGCCCCGGCTCAGGCTCAATGAGCTTTACTCATGAGCTTTACTCCGCCGGTTCGATGGTGGCCGTCATCGAACCGCGACACTCTTTGACGAGCGGGTCGCGGCCAAAGGCGTGGATCTGGTCCCGTTTCAGCTCCGCATGCTCCTTGGTGGTGGTGAGAACAATGCACCGGCCGGTCTTGTCCACTTCCTCGGCCATCAGGTAAGCCTTGGTAAAAGAATAGCCGAAAAGTTGCATGAGCATGCGGATGACGTAATCGTAGGTGTGGTCGTCATCATTCCAGAGGACGACATGATAGCGCGGGACGTGCTGGATACGCGGCTTTTTGCGACGCTTCTTCTTCGGACGGACCTGGACCACAGTCGTCCCGGATCCCTCCAACTTTTCTTGGTTGCTCATGGCTGTGTGTTTCCGTAGGATTTCCGCAAGCAACCAATTCCGGACCGGCTCAATACCCGTTGGCCGTGATGCTCCCCGTGGTCTAACCTGCCTAATGAAATTATAGTGAGGATTCTTCTGGCTACAAAGTCGAGGAGACATAACCGTGCGCGAGATTGATCGGGTCCTCACCTATTTGGAATCGGAACAAGAGGCGGCCGTTGACCGACTCTGTCAGTTTTTGCGAATCCCCAGCGTCAGCGCGGACAGCAAATATGCCAGCGACGTCCGTCGTGCCGCGGAATGGGTGGGCAGCTTCCTCCGCGACGCGGGATTGAAAACGGAAACGATTGAGAACCGTGGACACCCCCTCATTCTGGCGGAAACCCCCCATCAAGACGGACTTCCCACCGTCCTCATTTACGGCCATTATGACGTGCAACCGGCCGAAAACGTTCATCTTTGGACCAGTTCGCCGTTCGAGCCCACCATTCGCAACGGGGCGATCTACGCGAGGGGTGCCAGCGATGACAAAGGACAGCTTCTTACCCATATGCTGTCCGTGCGGGCATGGAAGCAGGTCACCGGGAGCTGGCCCGTCAACTTTAAGTTCATCATCGAAGGCGAAGAGGAAACCGGCAGCCACGTGCTCCAGCGGTTTCTTGAACAGGCAGGCGATCGTCTGGCGTGCGACTGCGTGGTGATCAGCGACGGCAGCCAGTTTGGGCCGGATCAGCCTGCCATCACCTATGGTCTGCGAGGGATTGCCTATTTTGAGCTTCGCGTCTCCGGGCCTTCCCACGATCTGCATTCCGGGGTCTTCGGCGGCACGGTCACCAATCCCGCGAACGCGCTGGCCCAGATGCTTGCCGGACTGATAGACGATGAAGGCCGCGTGAATATCCCCGGCTTCTACGACGACGTTGACCCCCCCACCCCTGAAGAGCGCGAGCGGTTACGCCAGTTACCGTTCGACGAAAAGGCGTTCTGGCAGAGTCTGGGCGTTGACTCGGCAGTGGGAGAGGTCGGTTACACCGTTCTGGAGCGGCGGTGGATTCGGCCTACCTACGACGTGTGCGGAATCTGGGGTGGCTATCAGGGAGAGGGCGCCAAGACGGTCATTCCCGCCGAAGCGGGAGCCAAGATCAGCTTTCGACTGGTCCCAAGGCAGCATCCAACTCGGGTGCGGGAACTCCTTGAAAAGCGCTTGAAGGAACTCTGTCCACCGGGGATCCGTTTCCAACTCCTTGATCTTCATGGATCACCCGCGGTCGTCACCCCGCTGGACAGTCCATTCATCAAAGCGGCCGAGAAAGCCCTTCGAGCGGCGTTTCCCAATCCGCCTGTGTTCACCCGGGAAGGTGGCTCGATCCCCATTGTCAGCAAGTTTCAGGAGCGGCTCCGCGCGGACGTCTTGCTGTTGGGCTGGGGGCAGTATGACGACAACGCGCACGGCCCCGACGAGAAATTCCTCCTGGCCGATTTCCACCGCGGAACGCTCGCCAGCGCCCATCTCTGGCAGGAGATCCGCGAAATCGCGAACACACGAGCGTAGGCCAGGCATCGCACCCTGAAAGGCCCTGCTCGAGACCAGTCGTGAGCAACGGCTGGTGCTGATTGGGGCTTTAACACCACCAGGAAAGACTTTGCGACGGGAGGATAAGGAATCAATGCTCGACCGACGATTTGTGCTGGAAAATGTGGACGCCGTCAAACGGAATTGTGAAATCCGCGGCGTACGTGTGGATGTGGACCGTTTCGTAGCGCTGGAGACACGTCGCCGGGAATTGCAGGCCAAGCTCGATGAACTGAACCGTCAAGCCAACCAAATTGCCAAATCCATCGCCCGATGTGCCAGTGAAGAGGAACGCCAGGCCCGGCGCGAAGAGGGGCGGCAGGTTCGGGAACAGGCCGCGGCCGTGGAAAAAGAGCTCCGTTCCGTCGAGGAAGAAGCCACGGCACTCCTCAAGCAAATTCCTAACATGACGCATCCCGACGCACCGATCGGTGATGCTTCCGCATCGCGGGAAGTGGGACGGGGTAAATGGCCTGTGCGGACGTTCGACTTTCCCGTCAAAGATCATGTGGAAATCGCGGAGAAACTTGATCTTATCGATTTCGAGGCGGGGGCCCGGGTGGCCGGACACGGCTTTTACTTCCTGAAAAATGAGGCCGTCCTGCTGGAATTGGCCCTGCAGCGGTTCGCGGTGGATATTCTCCGTCAGGAGGGCTTCGTCATCACGACCACCCCGGATCTCGCGCGCAACGAAATCCTCGAAGGCATCGGCTTTCTCCCGCGGGGTCCCGAAACCCAAATCTACAGCATCGAAAACAGCGATCTCAGTCTGATTGCGACGGCCGAAATCACTCTCGGCGGTTATTATGCGGGCCATATCTTCGAGGCTGAGCAGCTTCCTCTGAAAATGGCGGGCATCAGCCACTGTTTTCGGACCGAAGCAGGTGCCCACGGACGGGCCACACGCGGTATTTATCGAGTCCACCAGTTCACCAAGGTGGAAATGTTCGCGTTCACCCTGCCGGAACAGAGCGATCCCATGCTCGAGTATTTCCGCAGTATCGAGTGCCGCATTTTTGACGAACTTGGAATTCCCTATCGGGTCATTGACACGGCGTCTGGTGATCTGGGAGGGCCCGCCTATCGAAAATACGATCTGGAGGCCTGGATGCCCGGCCGGGGAGAATTCGGTGAAGTCACCAGCACTTCCAACTGTACCGACTATCAGGCTCGGCGTCTGGATATTCGCTATCGCATTAAAGGCGAACGCGGCACACGGTTCGTCCACACGTTGAACGGCACGGCGATCGCGATCAGTCGGGCACTCATCGCCATTTTGGAGAATTACCAGCAGGCCGACGGTTCGGTTCTCGTGCCCGACGTCCTTCGCCCCTACGTCGGTTTAGAGAAAATCGGTCCCCGGTGAATGAGCGCTTTTCGGTACCGCTACGCCGGTACGACTGTTTGCGGTGAGAATCGCGTCAGCCTGCAAAGTGGGGGGACTTCAGATTAGCTTGGGGACGTATCCATCCCGACTTTTGCAAAAACCTAGGAGACACCGCGGGCGCAATGTATTTCGGGGCAATTCGTGGATTGCCCCTACCTGACTGCGGTTAGAGCTGTTGTAGCGGGTGAACGCCACGCGGTTCTGCGACGGCCGGCTGGGCCGAGCCACATTTCTTCAACCTGGGGATGTGTCAGGCTCGGCTGGCCTTGACGACGTCCAACAACGGGAATAGATTTAATCTAGCAAGTAGATCGAAGGGCTGACGAAAATGAAGAATATTTGCGCGAACCTTAGCCTTGGCCTGTTGTTACTGCCTCCTCGTTGAGGCCGGCCTTTCGGTTCGCGCAGCAGAAAGCGAAAATTCATGAACCCAGGGCCGGCAGGTCCTGGGTTCCTTGCTTTTTACGGATGATTGACCACGACGTGGAATCGTGTGGCTGGACAGTCGCCCTATGAGTGATTGATAGCGGCCGCTTGCCGAACTGGCGGCTTTCGTGGGCCGAACGGCTCGCGGGTCGACAGTCGCTGTTCGGAAGCTGAGCCCGATGGACGCAAACTGATGGCACTCAGGTGTCGCATGATAGGACCCAGCACTTCGCACCGACACTGGCTTCATCCGACGAGGGCATGGTTGGTGTTGCGCCCGCCGACCGATCGGTCGGCTTCCCACTTGAACGAGGTCAGTTCGGTTGGACGGGCTGCCGCTCGTCCTCAAAGGTCTTGATAAACCTTCCCTTTTGTTGGATCGCAGTTTTCAGAGGACGTTTCTGGAACAGGAACCTGCTGGGTCAAAGAGATTCCGGGCTGGGCGAGCCTGGCTGTGACCGCAAGGCTTGAGCCCGGCCTGATGTGAACACATAAGAGAAAGGGTGACTTGACAATGTACGACGACGAAACTCCCAAACCGAGCACCACTCGACGGATCATCATATTTGACACCACACTGCGCGACGGCGAGCAATCGCCGGGATGCAGCATGAACCTTCAGGAAAAACTGGAGGTTGCCCATGCCCTGGCCCAACTGGGCGTGGACGTCATCGAGGCGGGCTTCCCCATTGCCTCACCTGGCGATTTCGAGGCCGTCAAAGCCATCGCCCAGGAAATTCGCGGACCAGTGATCTGTGGTTTGGCCCGCTGTCGCGAAGCCGATATTGACCGGGCATGGGAAGCCCTTCGCGGGGCTGAATCGCCGAGGATTCACGTCTTCCTGGCTACCAGCGCCATCCATCGCGAACACAAATTGCGGATGACGAAGGAACAGATCATCGAGCTGGCCGTCGCGGGGGTCCGCCGGGCAGCGAAATACTGTTCCAACGTGGAATTCTCGCCCGAAGACGCCGCACGCACGGAAATTGATTTCCTCTGTCAGGTTGTGGAAGCTGCGATCGATGCGGGAGCCACCACCGTCAATATCCCGGACACGGTTGGGTACGCTGTGCCCTCGCAGATGTACCGGCTGATCAAGACCCTCCGCGAACGGGTGCCCAATATCGATAAAGCCGTCATCAGCGTCCACTGCCATGACGACCTCGGCATGGCCGTCGCCAATAGCCTGGCCGCCATTCAAGCCGGTGCCGGGCAGGTGGAGTGCACGATTAACGGGATCGGAGAACGGGCTGGCAATTGCGCTCTGGAAGAGATTGTGATGGCCCTCCGTGTGCGGCAGGATGTTTTTCATGCAGACACCGGAGTCGTGAGCCAGCGATTGGTTCCCACCAGCCGCCTGGTGGCCGGGATCACGGGAATGGTGGTCCAGCGAAACAAGGCCATCGTCGGACAAAACGCGTTCGCGCACGAAGCGGGAATTCATCAGGACGGCATTCTCAAAGAGCCGCGAACGTACGAAATCATGCGACCGGAGGACGTCGGCTTCTCCCGAAGCGACCTCGTACTGGGCAAACACAGCGGTCGCGCGGCATTGGCAGCGCGGGCCAAAGCCCTGGGTTACGAATTGACGCCGGAGCAACTCGACCGGGTCTTCCAGGAATTCAAAATCCTGGCCGACAAAAAGAAAGAGGTTTACGATGGCGATCTGGCGGCCCTCATCGAGCAGCAGACGCGCGTTGTGCCGGATACCTGGACCCTTGAATCGTACTCGCTCACAGTGGGCACACAGCGGGTTCCCGAGGTAACTATGACGTTGCGCCGGGCCGACAACGAAGTCCGCACGGTCACTCTCAGTGCAGGCGACGGTCCCGTGGATGCCGTCTTTCTGGCCATCGAAAAACTCACGGGGATTTCTGTGGCCTGTCGGGATTTTCATGTCCACAGCGTGACCGTCGGAAAGGACGCCCTGGGTGAGGTCCAGGTGCAGGTGGAGTATAATGGCGACATCTACCGAGGTCGCGGAGTTTCCACGGATAGCCTGGAGGCCAGCGCCAAGGCGTTTCTGAATGCGATCAACCGGATCCTGGCGAAAAATCACCAGCCCGAGAAGGCGACAGCCGTTAAGCCTGCCGGTTGACGATGATATGGCACGGTTGCCAGAACGCACAGCCGCCGAGAACGGGCTGCCGGTTGTCCCGGCGGACAGTTTAGAGCCTGTCGAAATCCGAACGGTTTCCGCACATGGATGTCGATTTCGAGATTTTCGCATAGTTCGTAGCGCGTCGACGGCCGATTGAGGCCGGGGCCGAGTGGCGGAATGGTAGACGCACAGGACTTAAAATCCTGTGGGGAGTTATCCCCGTGCGGGTTCGAATCCCGCCTCGGCTAGTCGGCAAGCTGACGGAAGCCGTCGGCGGTGTCAACTCTCTTCGCAGGGGGTGATAAGCGCGGTTGAAAATAGATCAATCAGAAAGAGCCGCAGAACGAAAACGCCCTCGCCCGTCACGATCGCCCAATTGCAGCCCGGGAATTGGCAAGCCCATTCACGGAGGGCGGCCCCGTCGTTGGTTGCGTTCTCGTGCCCGGTCAATAGGAATGGATGATCGGACCTTGAAGAGTGGACCTGACGACCAGGTCTCTCCGCATTTGGAGTCCGGGGCTTTAGCCCCGCTTTCCGCGCGGGACTTCAGTCCCCGGTGAAAGGGAATCGGCCACCGAGCGTCGAATGGCAGACCCGATGAGCATGTCTTTCCGCGGTGTGTTTTGGAGGGGCACGCTTGTCGTGCCCGGGGGAAGCGATGGGGCATTGGTCGGTATTCATCGGACCCGACAAGCGGGTCCCTCCGAATGCGAACGTGACAGGCAGGGTTTTCCGCGCTGAATCTCAGTTTCTTAAGACTTTGCCGAGGTTTGCAGGCCTTTCCCGGGCCCCAGACAAAGTGGGGATGAGTTGGCCGAGGAAAATGTTGACAATGGGGCTGATGAAACCGTACAGTGGACCTTGACGGACCACCTGAACACGGTCCGGGATATTGCCAAGTACGATCCGGGCAGCAACATGACCACCGTGGTCAACCATCTCATCTACGACGCCTTCGGCAAGGTGACGTCGGAGAGTAATCCGACGATCGATAGTCTCTTCTTATTCACGGGTAGACCGTTCGATAGTGATACCCAACTTCAAAACAACCTCAACCGCTGGTACGATGCTTCGGTCGGCCGCTGGCTGAGCGAGGATCCGGTGGGCTTCGCTGCCGGGGATGGGAATTTGTATCGGTATGTGTTCAACGATGTGTTGCGATATCCAGATTCGCTTGGTCTTTTCTGCGGCGAGTGTCAGCCGCCGATACCGAAGTATGCGAACCAATATAACAAGCGTGTCGTGGATATTGCCGTCACCGCGGGCCAGAGCCCCTCACAAGAGAGAGCCGCAGAATCCATAGAGCGGAATCTCGAGGCACTGGGGTATATTCAAGCATTCGGCGATGTAGCAACGGCTGCTCTCCTCGGAACCAAGGAGGCATTAGAAGCATTGGTAAACGCTATTGCAGAGATAGCTTCGTCTGCATACTCCGGTGTAACGGGCGCACCAAACCACGTGTACATGAGGCGGGGTTATATCGTTTGGCTCATTGTGGAGTTTGAATCTTGTGAACCCTGCTGTGTTTGGCCGATAGTCAAGGGCTATGAGTTCGTTACGCATCGGAAGGAGGTACCCGTTCGCGCACCGGAGGGCGCAAACGTTATTCCCGGATTTTACGGCTATCCCCCTTATGGCAGAGGACCGACATGGGAGGAGCTTCGTGATGCGATTCAGCGTGTTCTGGCCCCTGGCCCTATTGATGACTCTCGTGACTGGATGCGACCTTGGTAAGCGTGATCACGCAAAAGTGGAGCATACAGTGAGCATTTTGGACGGTATCCTCCGGGGTGAGTCCGTCTTTGATCCAGAGGTACTACCTGCGTGTTTCAGGGCTCGTGAGTCTCTTAAGGCTGGTGGCTCGCAAGCTCTTCGACAGCCCGTTCTGTTATGGGCAATCATGCGTCCCTCACGCGTTCTAAACTCCGATGATGCATTTTCCTTAGATATTGCATGGCTGACACTTGATGATGCGAGTATCGCAGGGGTTTATTTTCTCTCTCGCTCTGAGTCAGATCCCAAAATGGTCAAGAGCAGAATGCGGTTGGAGTGGGTGGACGCAGGCACAGCCTACTCGGTGAGATTTTACGAGGAGGGGGCTTTGCGGGCAGTCAAGGACCTCAGTGTTGAATCAGCAATGCGTCTGGGAGTCCTCTTGATCACTTTTGATGAGGAAGTCGCTAACCAGGTTCCTGAGGAATGGAGGAGAGCGACGGTTGCACTACCTCGCGAGTTTGAGTTCGAACAAAACCTGTATTTTGGCCTCTTGCTCAACGATGATAGCCTTTCTGCGCCGATACGAATTCTCCGGCGCAGTGCACGTGACGAGAAACTCCCGCAATAAGGGCATGGCGAGATAGACACATTTGCCTGACTGTTTGAAAACGACCATGCGTTCGATGTGACCAAACTTCTTGGCAACGAGACAGTTGACGGCGGCACACCCGACCTTGTACAGTGGACGCTGCCGGACCACTTAAACACGTTAACGGCACACTGGACGGACCAACTGAATACCGTTTGGGATATTACCGTTAGGCACGATCCGGGATATTGCCAGCTCCGGCACAAACGCTTGGCAGGGTGGTCGCAAGACCCGACAACCCAGATGTGGCGGAGGCAAGGGGCGACGATCGTGGTCAACCACCTCATCTATGACGCCATTGGCCGGGTGACGTCGGAGAGTAATCCGGCGACAGGGGACATCCTCTACCCTGATAACTGGCCGTTATTAGTCGGTAATAGTCTCTTTTTATTCACGGGTAGACCATTCGATAGTGACACCGAACTTCAAAACAACCTCAACCGCTGGTACGATGCTTCGGTTGGCCGCTGGCTGAGCGAGGATCCCATCGGCTTCGCTGGTGGGGACGGGAATTTGTATCGGTATGTGGGGACATTGGAGTTTTGCAAAGGGATCCATCACGCCTCATCGGCATGCCCAGGGACACGGACAGTCCTTCTCGAGCTTTATGGGAGGCAATTCGCAAGGGGCGGTGGGATATTGCGCGGGACACGCTTGACGACATCTTAAAATACGTTGCCGATCCAAAGGTCCGGAATTCGCTTCAACAATTGAAGTCCGCGATCAATACTATCGAGCACTTGGATAAATGGCGTAATAAAATGCTCAAAGCATCGTACGCCCGATGGTGTCAGGAGCTAAGATCATTAGAGAAGACCTTGAGAAAACACCTCGCGCAGCCGTATCGTCAAGGTGTCGACACGAAAGAGACCTGGATTTTTCGTTATCAGATCGATTATCTGAGACAGCTCCTGAAGCAGAGCTATTGAGGATTGCTACCTGGAGGCCCTTCAATGACGGAAGACGCGGAAGCACGGCTACTCCTGAACGCAGCCCATGCCTGTGTTCGAGCCTGTAAAGGAACCTCTGCACAATTCCTGGGTAACGGCATTATAATCTGAGGGGTTACAACTGTTGATAGAAAGAGAAGGAGTACTACAGCGGCATAATTGACTGGACAG
>NZ_JACIYL010000470.1 GCF_014359955.1 Thermogutta sp.
GGTTCGATCGATTCCTGCGTGTTGGGCAGTCGTTCAATCTGGCGTACACCGGCCAGGTTACCCCAAACAACTGTCTTATCAGCCGTTACGACCACCGCCAGGTATCCCCACTGGCGGACGGCGTCCGCTACGGAAAACCCGGCCAGATTCATCCAATCGTGGGAATCCACGGGCCGCCGCGCATTCAATCGGATTTCGACAGGTCCGGACACCTTTTTTGGAAAACTCACCTCCACCACTCCGTCGGAACTGCCCCCGCCTGAATTCCCGGCAACTTCCGTGACCGTGTAGCCGGAGGTGTTGGTGGGCAGCAAACTCGCTCCCTGCGGCAAATGGATGCGCACTCGGTCAAACGGCGTGGTGTAGCTCCGGACGGTGAGTCGGGCATCAAAATCCACACTCGTGCCGCTGGTTCGAACGATGACGAGCCCCACGCTTTCCAGAATAGGTGGTTTCTCCTTTTCCGGCGTCGCTTCCCCGTGCCATGCCAGTTCGAATCCCGGTCCCAAACCGGCAATTTTCAGCCGGGTGGTCCTGGCCGCCGTGGTCTCGGTTCCCACAAGCGTCGCCCCAGGACTGAGTGTCACGGTCGGATTTTCCACAGGAAGCTCGAGTTCCAACTGGGAGACGGGAGTTTCTGGCACGCTGAGCACAAGGCGACGATCGTTCCCGTTTTGAATCACCGGGACCCAGGCCTGAAGTGTGATGTCTTCCAGCGACTCCTTCTTCCCCTGGAGATACACGACATAACCGCCATCATTTTGACTACGAAAAATGAGCAACTGACTTCCATCCGCCCGACGCGGAATCTCTCGGAGGATCATTTGCTCCAGTCCCAGGGGGACCCGCACAGGCGTGTCGGTGAGGATGCGGACTTTGCACTCGATGAGAAGCTCTGCATAGTGATCGAAGGCTTTGCCCGTGATGTTCACCCCTTCGAGCGCATAGGCGGGTGGACGAGAACGCTGTTCGAGCGCGTCGCGAAGCCGAACCAGCTCCTCGAATTGGGCCATTGTCCAGCCCAGCATGAGCTTCAGACTGCCGTCGGCGTCGCGCAGGTAGATTTGCTCCGGCTTCACCTCTTCCACTGCGGGCGGGCTGGGCTGCGAAGTTGGGGGTGACGTCCCCGTGGGGCCACCGGGTTGGCCGGTCTCTGTTGCTGGAGGGCTCTGGGCTGCATTCGCCGAGGAAGGAGCACCGCTCTGGCCAGCCTGACTTGTTCCTCCTGGCAGGGCCTGTTGTGGGATCTCCATCGGAGGTTCCGTCATCCAACCGGATGGAACGCCACTCGGCGACTGTTGCGCGGCGACGTCACGCAGGCCCACTCCCAGTGCCAGCATGCCCGCCATGACCATGAAAACGGCAGGCCACAGCCCAAGCCTGCGGAGGGCCCTCTCCGCTGCCACACCTCTGCCGCAAATGCGTCTCGCCTGGTTTACGGGAATAGGAAATCCCACCAAAACGGCTGGCCCTTCCTCAGCTTGATCTTGTTAGTTCACCCGGCAGTCAGAAATCACGATGAGGGTGCACAATCACATCTCGTAACCATGAGAATAGCTGGTTACTTTTCTAGTTTACCCAATCGACAAGATTTGATCAAAGAACAGCCGCTTCCGATCATGTTGCGAGGCGATGCTGCCCACTTTTTGGACGGGGTCACATCGGTAAAGCGTGTCCGATCAGCGACGGTACACCGTACCTCCAGCAGGGGCCGCTTCTGCCGTATAGTCGGGGGCCGAGTTGGAGCCGGGCCGGTCCACTTGGGCAAGGACCTCCGGTGTCCCCAACAGGAGGATCTCCTCGTTCTTTTTGAGAAAGTAGGGAACCCCGGCAATAGGAGCGAGATTTGCCCCCAATTTTTCACGGATTTGCTCATACCGTTTCCGGGTCAGAAGCAGGCAGAAATTCCCCTGCTTGGCCATGTCGTTAATCACGTTCGGTCCCTGTGAGGCGGGCAGGAATCGGATAGGCCGTCCCAGGTAAAATACCCAGCTCGGCTCAAGCGAATCGTAGGCAGCCACGGTGAGGGGCTCCTGCGACGAGGTTCGGAGTTCGCGCAGAATACGGGCGAGATGATCAAACTGCTGATGGCGGGAGACCCGTACGGCGGCAACCCCGAAAAGTCCCACGACAAATACCCATGCAGCCGTAGCCAGCGCCACCGCGAAGCCCAACCTTTGCCCGCGACGCAGTGCCAGCCAACAGGCAGCTCCTCCTGCCACCCAGACCAGCCCAAGAATTCCCAGGATCTCCTCACCGGGCAAAAAAATGTGGGCCGCTACGGGAATGGCCACCGTCACGACGAGCCCGGATCCACTCAGGATCCACGCCACTGCATAGGGCGATCGCTGATTGTTCTCGGGCTGTCTCAGCCAGGAATCAAGCCACCATGCGGTTAGCAGCGCGAAGGCCGGCAAAGAGGGCGTGATGTAATTGGGCAGCTTGGTCCCCGCTAAAGAGAAAAAGCCAATGTATACCGCCGCCCAAATGAGCAGGAATCTCACAATCTTTCCATCGCGATCCGTCGATCGGGCGGTTTTGATCCCGCGTGCCAGAGCCGAAATCAAAAAGAGTGCCCACGGGAAAAAGCAAGCAAACAGTACCAGGGGGTAGTAAAAAATCGGCCCCGAATGGTCTTCCATGGGATGCAGGAACCGGCCGACGTTATGCGTCAGGAAAAATCCTCTCAGCCATGCTCCGTCAGTGCGTATTCCAACCCATACATACCACGGCATGGCCACCGCGAGCGTCACGAAAAGCCCCGGCAGGAGAAACATCCTCCGTACCACAGCGAGAATCCGGGCAGGACGCAAGAACTCGCGGATTCCAGCCAGCCATCGTGCAAAGCGGGGAAGCCCCTCTCCACGCGGCAGTGGCTCTTCCACCATGTGATACAGGCCAATGATTCCCGCGGGAAGCAGAAACCCGATAGGCCCCTTGGCGAGCACCGCTAACCCCATCGCCGCGTAACTGGCCAGCGCCAGGCCCTTCGCCCATCGATCGCGGCCCCTGGCCCCAGTCCCCAGCACGAATGCCTGAGCGTAGAGCCACAGGGCGGCCGCGGAAAAGAAAATGAGCACGGAGTCGGGAGTGGCAGCGCGGGCCGCTACCGGAAACATCATACAGGTCGCCAGCATGAGAGCGGCCCAAAACCCGACCTCTGGTCGAAATGCACGCCGTCCCAGATCGTAAGTGATCGCCACCGTCCCGAGTCCAAAAATTGCCGAAAAAAATCGGGCGGCAAACTCATTGACCCCGAAAACACTGTACGCCAGCATCATGAACCAGTAGAGCAGCACCGGCTTGTGGTCCCTCAACTCTCCGTTGAAGACCGGAACCACCCAGTCATGCCGTTCCAACATCTCCCGGGCACAGCCGGCATTCCGGGGCTCATCCCGATCCCACAATCGGGGCTGCCCCAGATTGACGAAGAAAACGCTGGCCGCCAGAACAAGCGCCAGTCCGAAATAGGCG
>NZ_JACIYL010000471.1 GCF_014359955.1 Thermogutta sp.
GGGGACCCGCTGTTGTCGCGGTCAGTCCAAAGCCCGTGAATTCCAGGCTGGAACCTCTGGCCGTGTGGTACACTCAAAAAGAGAGACGGCTTGGTTGAAACGTGCCCTTTTGCCGCACGAGTCAATTGACCCAATTTCGGAGAAGTCATGGGAGTGGGATCCAGATACCAGCTTTTTTTGTGGCGGGTCCTGGGATGCGTGGTCGCGTTTTTTGCGGTTACCGCCCACGTCTCCGCGGACGAGCTCACTGATGCCATCAAGCGTCAGACGGACGCGTACCGCGAAAAGCTTGAGTCCCTGGCGAAGTGGTGTGAAAGTCAGGGGCTGATGGAAGAGGCGGAACGGACCCGGCGCTGGCTTCATCCCGTTCTCGAAGACCGCCTCCTTGTGCCCATTCTCCCGCGCAAGATTGGGACGCTTACACCCCCGGAGGCCGAATCCCCACTCCAGCAGGAGTGGTACAGACGCTGGGGCGCCCTGCGAAAAGAGCAGGCCGACGGCCTGTTTGCACTCGCCCGCGGGGCCATTCGGCAGGGGCGAGCGGCCCTCGCCCTGGATCTCGCCCTGGCGGCCCTTCACGAGAACCCCGATCACGAGGGGCTTCGCCGCCTTTTCGGTTTTCAGGCCTATTCTGGATACTGGCGCACGGCCTATGAAGTCCGCCGATTGCGGGCAGGAGATGTGTGGCATGAGCGTTTCGGCTGGTTACCCAAAGGCTACGTTGCCCGGTATGAACAGGGGGAACGCTTCTATCGCAATCGCTGGATCTCTGCGGAAGAGGAACGCAAGCTGAGAAGCACCCTTCAGAACGGCTGGGTGGTGGAAACCGAACATTATCGGGTTTTGACCGATCACAGCCTGGAGGAAGGAGTTCGCCTGGCCGAGCAGTTCGAGAGGCTCAATGAAGTGTGGAGCCGTCTTTTTATCCGGTTTTACACGAGCGACGCCCAAATCCGTGCGCTCTTCGATCTCCGCAATCGGCCCCCCGTGGCCAATCCGGTCCAGCACCGAATCGTCCTATTCCGCAATCGGGAGGAGTACAACGCAGCTCTGAAAAGTCGCTTTCCGCAGGTGGAACTCAGCGTCGGACTGTACGACGGCGCGAGTCGATGCTGTTATTTTTTTGCGGGACCGGGCTTCGATGCGTCCACCGCCTATCATGAAGCGACCCACCAGTTGTTCCAGGAGGTTGGCCGATCGGTGCCGAATCCCGGGTTCCGGTGCAATTACTGGGTGATCGAGGGGGCGGCCATGTATTTGGAAACGCTCCGCCAGGAAGGGGATTTCTTCGTGCTCGGAGGAATCGATACGCCCCGCTTGCTAGCCGCCCGGGTAAGGTTCCTCCAGGATCATTTTTATGTCCCCCTGGAAAAATTTTGCAGCTTGGGAATGGAAGAATTCCAGACCGACTCGCGGATCGGTGCCCTTTACAGTCAGGCGGCCGGACTCACGCAATTCTTCATGCATTTTGATGGCGGCCGTTACCGCGATGCTTTGGTCAACTTTCTGGCGGCCGTTTACCTGGGTCGCGATAATCCAGACAGCCTTTCTCAACTGACGGGAGTACGATTCACACAACTGGACGAGCAGTACGCGGCCTACATGCGATCCTTGCCCAGCCTTCCCATGATGCGGATCGAAGAACCCGCGCAAGATGCCTCCACTCGCCCTGCAAGGTGAAAATCTCGGACGCCCCGATCGAAAGAGGGGCTCACTCGGGGTCACGGGAAAGCTGGCGGCCCGTCTGGCGAACCCTACGGCCGGGCTCTCTCTGCTTGAGATTGCAGAACAGGTGCAAATCTTTTCGCTTAACGTTTGACACCGCACGGATCGTGGGTAACATAATAGGGGGGCCGGGATTGTGCGCGGTGCGGTGGCACACGCTCAGCCCCGCACGGACGGAGGCCCAGCTCGGCAAGACGCTGGCGATACGAAAAATTTTCACATTCTGAGTCAATAAATTTTGTGAGCGGACCGTAGCAACGGGCCGAAAACCGGTTGCGACGGTTAATATTTGAGGGGATGAGCATCGCGGTCAACCTTTTATGGCCATCACAACGGCGTGCCAGATACGGGACGCCAGTTGGGATTTGCCGATAGTCGTTCAGGCCCGTGCCGGAGTTCCTGGTGCGAGTCTGCTGCGCCCGGGCGGAATCCGGCCATGTTAAAGTTGGAAGGCGTGGCGGTGCGTTGGGCGCCGTCAGATCCGCTGTTAGAAAAGCCGTGGTGGCATCCGGTGAGGTTTTCGACCACGCGGGATTGCGGCTCGGAAAATGTGGGTTATGTTGAGCGAAAGGGGGTGAAAGCGGGAGAAAGGAGGCCCAAGGTGTCGTGAGGAGACTCCGTCTATCCTCGAGCGGCTCAGCGAGAGGTCCGCAGTTATGTCCTTTATTGAAGTGTTTTGTCCTCACGGACATCGATTAAAGGTCCGCGAAGAGTACAGCGGCCGGACGGGGGCCTGCCCGGTCTGTGGGGCCAAAGTCAAGGTCCCTGAGAAAAAGCAGAGCCTCAGTGAGGACGAAATTCTGAAGCTCCTGGGGGAGGCTCCGCCACCACGCGCGGAGAACCCCACCGCCGAGGCCGTTACTGAAGGGCCATCGCAACCAGCACCTGCACGATTGCCGAAGAAAATCTGTGAGAAATGTCATCGGGAAATCCTCGCCGCCACCCGCATTTGTCCCTATTGTCATACCTATCTGGGATTTAGAGATTTGACCAAATAGCACTCGTCTGGGCGGCTCGTCGGGTTGAACCGGATCCCATGCGGCTACAGAAAGCGTCCATGAATTCCCGCCGGGGACCCGTTGCGTCGGAGAAAATGCAGGAAATCTTGCAGGCGTTCAATTCGGGAGCCCCTCGTAAGGTCTATTCCATTCCTCCATTAAGTAGGGAGATACTTGGCATGCGGCAGAGTATAAGATTGACTATAGTAGAGCCCTGGCAAGCCGCAGTGTCGTTGAGCGGGGTTTGTGCAAGCTGCCCGGGGATGGGGACTGAGGATCCCGTGTGTCGGGGTGGCCGACGGGAAAATCTCAAGTGCCGGTGTGGGAGCAGAGCGGGGCTCGATGCCACGTAAAACGATGAAAAACTGAAAAGCTTTAAGGGAGGTGTTGCCCTTCGATCGATGAGTGAGCGGTCCATCTCGATTGTCAACTGGGAGACGCTGGCCGGCGTTCTGGGACCTTGTGATCAGCACGCGCGGATGATCCGGGAGGTGCTGGGAGTCCGGGTGACGGCCAACAACAATAAGATCTATGTCAGCGGGGAAGACGCTGCGGTGCTCCAAGCCACTGAAATTCTGGAGCGACTGCAATCGCTCGTCCGTCGCAACGGGTCGGTAGCACCTGAGGAGGTTCGCCGTCTCTTGCTGGAGGTCCAAGCAGGCCCGATTCAGGAAGACGTCCCCCCCATTGAGGTGTTCGGCGGGCGTCGCGTCTATCCGCGCACGCCCGGACAGGCCCGATATGT
>NZ_JACIYL010000472.1 GCF_014359955.1 Thermogutta sp.
GTGTCCAGGCGATACTGGAGGATTTGCGGGACAGCGTTGAGGCACCCCGTCTCATGCAATCACAGGTAAATCGTTAAGAGAACCCCCATCTGAGATTCTTGTTCAAGGACGCATCTTGCCCATGCAAGAACGGATTGCCTTTTTGAACGGAGCATTCCTGCCAGAGCGGGAACTGGCGGTTTCCATTGTGGACGCCGGTTTCGTCCTGGGTGTAACGATCGCGGAACAACTCCGAACTTTCCGAGGCACGATTTTTCGGGCGGAAGATCATCTTTCAAGGCTCTATCATTCGCTGGAAATTTTAGGGTTGGACATCGGCTACACCGCCGAACAGCTCAAATCGGCGGCGGAATACGTCGTGGCGGCCAACCGCCAGCTTATGCATCCGGCAGATGACATGGGCGTTTCCATTTTCGTGACGCCGGGCCGATATCCCGCCTATTCAGGCCCTGGACCCAATGTCCCCACGGTGGCCATTCACACGTATCCACTTCCTTTTTACCTCTGGGCCGACAAGTACACCGGCGGTGAATCGGTCGCCGTGGCCTCTGTTCGGCAGGTCCCCGTGGAGTGCTGGCCCAGGGGACTTAAGTGCCGCAGCCGCATGCACTACTACCTGGCAGAAAAGGAGGTGCGACGGATCGACCCGTCCGCGAGGCCCATTCTCCTGGATGCTGATGGGTGCGTCACGGAGGCCCCCACTGCCAACATCGTGGCTTATCATGGTGAGGAGGGTTTGATGGCCCCACCGGTGGAGAGAACTCTCCCCGGCATCTCGCTGAAGGTCGTGACGGAGCTGGCGGCCCAACAGGGGATTCCATTCTCGCACCGCTTTCTTACCGTTTCGGATCTCGAACGCTGTGACGAAATCTTCCTCACCAGTACCCCGTTTTGTCTTTTGCCCGTCGTACGATTGAATGGGACACCGGTGGGGCAAACCCGCCCGGGAAAGCCAGGGCCCATCTATCGCCGCTTGCTTGCGGCATGGAACGAGATCGCGGGCATTGACCTTGTCGCACAGGCCCAGCGGTTTCGTCACCGTGTATAAATGCTGCACATTTACTTTTCCCCGCAAGAGATGGCAGATCCCGAACCCGTTCCACTCAAGAGGCGTGTGTCCCCCTGGGTGCCATCCGCACAATTCGACTCTGCGGCAAATTCGTTGTAACCGTCCCATTATTCCACATGACGACCGGCCATTTTCATGCGGTAAGACGCTGGTCCTGACCTATACTCTTCAAGGTGGTGTACTGTCTTACCTGCCCGGGTAAGTAAACCTTCCGTTTTTCCCAGAGCAGAACCTGCCCCGTTGTCCCATTCCGAAATCGATCATCCCGCGAAAAACACGTGGAAATACCTGTCCAGCGATATTCAAAAGTATTTGCCCGCGGGAAGAAATTAAAAAAGCGTGTGGAGTCCTTCGCCATGAGGAAACCCACAAAACCCTTGCGAAAACGTTTGATTGCCGGTTCAACCCCCAGAACCGGAGCGGTCCTCGTTTTGACGGCCGTGATGCTCGTCGTCATCTTGGCCCTGATGGCGCTGGCCGTGGACCTTGGATACGTCGTTCTCGTTCGCGCGCAGCTTCAGGCGGCTGCCGACTCGGCGGCCCTGGCAGGTGCCTCTCAAATCGCCCATGGATTTGAAACCGTGTTCCAGACCGCGGATCGCTACGCGCGATTCCACACTTCCGGCGGCCAGCCGCTGCGGCTTCTCCGACAGGATGTCGAACTCGGAATTTGGGACGCGACCACCAGAACCTTCACGCCGACCAATTCGGCACCCAACGCCGTTCGCGTTCGGGTACGCCGGGACGCGCTGAGCGGCAATCCAGCGCCCCTGTTTTTTGGCCGAGTACTCGGCCGACAGGCCGTCGATCTTTCTGCAGAAGCCATCGCCATGGCCAATCCGCGAGACATTGCCTTCGTGGTTGATCTGTCGGGGTCCATGAACGACGATACCGAACCCGCCTGGGCCACCGACGTTGTCAACAGCACTTTCGGCTCGTCGGGCTACGGTTCTATCGGCACGGAGCTTATGCAGCAGGTATTCGACGACTTCGGCTTTGGAAGATTCCCCGGACAACTCGAACACATCGGTCAACCCTGGGGCGTTCCGCAGACCGATCTCGCTTACGCCGAACTTACCAAAGACGGCGGTCCGCTTACCCGGCCTAACGTTCCTCCGCGCTATCGCATCAATCGCACGGACGACGAACTGACGAGAAAATTTAAAGCGTATTCGGCGATCATCGACTACCAGATTGCCCGGGTCATGCCCAATGCCCGGCCTGCCCCCGACAGCTCCCGTTTTTACAGTTATTGGGAAAAGTATCTCGATTACATCATCAAACCGGTACAGGTTACGCGGACGTCGTCGAATGATCAGCCCAGTGACCCGGGACATTCCAGGGGACGCGGTGGACGCGGCGGAACAAATTCCCGTGATTCGGCAAAGGAACGCAACGGTCGGTCCGAACGTGACAAGAAGGATACAGACAAGAAGAACACAGAGCGGAAGGACACCTCACGAGCGAACAACCAACCCTCCCGCAGAAATTCCTCTGACAGGCGCAGCAACTCCGGAGGTTCCGCCAACAGTCGGGGAAATACCGGCTCACCCAACCGACCATCGCAGAATCCTTCTTCAGGGGGTGGCTCGCCTTCCGGTTCACCGGGGAACGGCCCCATCGGGCGTGTTCTTCCCGATTCCATGCAGCCGCTCTTCGTCGAAAACTCTCGACTTTGGACAGGGCTCGGATCTGACCCAAGCGAAGGCCTGCTGTCCCCGGTGGCGGCGGTTTCGCTGCTGATCCCGTCCTTTGCCCCCGGGAGATATGTCCCATTTAACCAGTTCGTACTCTCGGGCGACCCCGGCGTTCTGCTCGGATTCGCCGCCGTCATGGCGCCTGCTCAACAGAGGGTGTCTGGGCAAAGGACTGTCTGGCTTCCTCCCAATCAGAGTGCGGACCGGATCACCCGGATGAACAATCCCAATCGAAGCACATTTCCTGTTGCAAGCTCACGGCTTCCCGAGCGGTACCTTAACAAAATCGGGTACCTCACGTACGTCCAATTCATGATGGACTATGGACGCGATCTGAAACCGGACGGCGTCAATTTTGTGCCACTTTCTCGCCACAGTCCCTATTGTCCATACCATTTGGAAGATACCGACGGGGGCACATTCCGTTTTCCACCTCGTGAGCAGCCAACACATGCCGCCCGGCGTGCCCTGATTGCCGCGATTCAAGTCGTCAAAGAAAGAAACCAGGGCATTCCCGATTTGAGCCAGCGGGACTGGGTGTCGATCATCACGTACGACTCGCTGAGCGGCGGGGGGCCCGTCATCGCCCAACCGCTGACTGGAGATTACGATCAGGCAATGGTGGTGTGCACCCGTCTCCAGGCCTGCGGGGACAAAGGGGCTTCGACGGCCACGGAAGCAGGCCTCCTGGCTGCGAGGAATC
>NZ_JACIYL010000473.1 GCF_014359955.1 Thermogutta sp.
ATCTCTTCCCGACGCTGTTTGAGGTCTGCCATCGAGGAAGCCTCCATTCCCGCAATGCGAGAGGGGTTCCCTCAAGACGGACCACCAGGTATCGCCTGAAAACGCTCTAGACCTTGTTACAACGATCCTCTAAAAATCTGAGACGGAAAAATTGCTTCTTCGATGTTCGGTTCTGTCTCATAAATCGGCCCATATCTCCGAAAACTTTACCCAGCCCACCCCGTTGCCAGTTTTTCCGATGGCATGTCATTGCCCGGGCCACTCTTAGGAAAAGACGGAGCGGCTGCCGCGCGTTTATAATGCACTGAAGCGACCGAAAAATGGCCGACTCCCCCGCGAGGAATCGTCGGGAACAGCAGTCTGGTGCGAGCGAATACCGTGGCGGGGTTTACCGTGACCTTCAGCCCGGGTTGCACCCAATCAGGGAGACATTCCATGAAAGTTGTGCATTTTGAAGAAATTCCGCTCCAGGATGTGACGATGGAGGGTGCTCAGGGGTGTAAGATGCGCTATCTCATTGGAGAGCCTGATGGCGCGCCCAATTTCACGATGCGGCAGTTTGAGGTGGCCCCCGGCGGACACACCCCGCATCATCAGCATCATTACGAGCACGAGGTGTTTGTGCTCTCAGGGCACGGGATCGTCATTCAAAATGGCCGAGAATTCCCGATCGGGCCGGGATCGGTCGTCTTCGTCCCCGGAGGCGTCCCCCATCAGTTCCGCAATACCGGTCATGAACCTTTGCGATTTCTGTGTCTCATCCCCAACGCCATGCGGGGTGGGGCGGTTTCATGTGTGGTGGCCTGCGGGTGCGATTGAGTATTTCGCACGGCGTGCGGCGCAGGGCAGCATGCTGTGTTCCAGACAAAGGTTGCGCCGCACGGTGACGCCGCTTTTATCCGTCGCCGCTCTCTGCTACAGTGTCTCTTGCGCCTGACCGTGGTGTGACGGTTATTATCTCTGTTTTGATGTGATCGGTTTTATCCACGTCTGTCGCTGTCGCCTGGCAGGCAACAACCGCCAGCAGGGAAAGGGTGCGCTATGAGCGAGAATGTGGCGGAAGAAATCCAGCGTCTGCGGGAACTGATCCGCTACCACGATTACAAGTATTACGTGGAGGCGTCGCCTGAAATCTCGGACCTGGAATACGATCGCCTCATGCACCGGCTCCGGGAACTCGAGGAAGCGCACCCGGAACTGATCACCCCGGACAGTCCCACGCAGCGTGTCGGGGAGCAGCCGATTGACACGCTCCAGCAGGTCCCGCACCGGGTACCCATGCTGTCGATCGAGAACACCTACAGTGCCCAGGAGGTGCGGAATTTCGCGCAGCGGGTCCAGAAGCTCCTCAATGGTGAGCCGGTGGAATGGGTGGTGGAGCCGAAAATCGATGGGGTGGCGGTGGCCATCCACTACGAAAACGGGCAACTTGTGCGGGGGGTGACGCGGGGCGACGGTTTCGTGGGAGACGATGTGACCCACAACATCCGCACCGTCCGCGGGGTTCCGCTGCGGCTGCTGGGAAAAGGACATCCCCCCGTCGTGGAGATCCGCGGCGAGGTGTACATGACCAACTCCGACCTCGTCAAACTCAACGAGGAACAGAAAAAACGCGGCGAGCCTCTCTTCGCCAACCCACGCAACGCCACCGCGGGAAGCATCCGGCTTCTCGATCCCCGAATCTGCGCTCAGCGGCGGCTCCGGTTCATCTGTCATGGGCTGGGGTATTCCGAGGGATTTGATGTGAAGACACACATGGAGTTTCTGGAAAAGGTCAAGGGTTGGGGAATTCCCATCCCGCCGGGAGTCGCCTGCTTTGATGACATCGACAAGGCCATCGCGTACTGCGAAGAGCAGATCGAGCACCTTCACGAGCTGGACTTTGAAATCGACGGCCTCGTCCTCAAGGTGAACCGCTTCGATCAACGGGAGCGGCTGGGGGCCACAGCGAAAAGCCCGCGGTGGGTCATGGCCTACAAGTTCGAAAAGTACGAGGCGAAAACGCGGGTGCTGCAAATCCGCGTGCAGGTGGGCAAAACGGGAGTCGTCACGCCGGTGGCCGACCTCGAGCCGGTACTTCTGGCGGGGACGGTCGTGGCCCACGCCAGCCTCCATAATGCCGACGAAATCGAGCGAAAAGATGTCCGCGTCGGTGATGTGGTGGTGGTGGAAAAGGCAGGCAAAATCATCCCCCACATCGTGCGGGTGGAAAAGCATGAACGCACACGTCCCCTGCCCAAATTCAAATTCCCCACGCATTGTCCCGAGTGCAACACGCCGTTGGTGCGGGATGAAGGCGGCGTCTATATTCGCTGTCCCAACCATGAATGCCCGGCACAAATCAAAGAACGCCTGCGGTATTATGCCAGCCGCGATGCCATGGATATCGAAGGGCTGGGGGAAAAACTGATCGATCAGCTTGTGGAAAAGGGGCTCGTCCGCAGCTATGCCGATCTTTATCGGCTGACCAAGGATCAACTGGTGAAACTGGAACGCATGGGCGAAAAGTCTGCCACGAAATTGCTCAAGAATATCGAAGAGAGCAAGAACCGTGGACTGGCGCGCCTGCTGGCCGCCCTGGCCATCCGACATGTCGGAACGAAGGTGGCAGCCATTCTGGCGCGGCACTTCCGCAGCATGGACCGGCTCCGGAAGGCGAGCGTCGAAGAGCTTTCCCAGATTAACGAAATCGGCCCCATCATCGCGCAGAGTGTCTATGATTTTCTGCACAGCGAGCGCGGCCAGCACATCATTGAGGAACTCCGCCGTTGCGGCGTCAAAATGACCGAGGACGTGCCGGAGGAATCCGCTCCCAAGCCATTTGCAGGCAAGACCATCGTGGTGACGGGGACGCTCAAAAACTACACCCGGCAGGAAATCGAAGAACTCATCGAACGGCTGGGTGGCCATGCGGCCTCCAGTGTCTCCCGGAATACAGACTTTGTTCTTGTGGGCGAGAATCCCGGCAGCAAGCTCGACAAGGCCCGGGCCCTCGGTGTTCCCACGATCAGCGAAGAGGAATTCGAGGCCATGATCGGCAAGCGAAAGGGATGACGGGCAGCCCGAGTCCGGCGTATGCCTCATTCATTGCCGCTCTTTCTCCGCCACTGTGGACGCAGACCACCGCACAGGTCCGCGCGGGGCCGAGATTCAGCCCGCAGGACCTACGTGTCACGTCCGTTTTTTCGGAGGGACCTTTTCCGGAGGGACGTGCTTGTCGGGTCCACGTTCTGGTGATTAAACGGTAGGGGCAATTCATGAATTGCCCCTACAACGTGGGAGGGACCTGTTTGTCGGGTCCGCCCCGCTCGTTGGGTCCGCTGAATACCGATGGCTCACGCGTCCCTCATCGGCGGGCACGACAAGCGTGCCCCTCCGAGACATCCTTCGGAGGGACCTGCTTGTCAGGTCCGTCGATTGACGTTGGATCATTCATTCTCTTGCGTCGGGCACGACAAGC
>NZ_JACIYL010000474.1 GCF_014359955.1 Thermogutta sp.
TCATCCTGCGCCAACCACCATTTGCTGACCAGCCACCATTTGTTAATCAGCACTCGCCATGAAGATTCGATTTGTGCCGCAGGAAGACGGCTTTGGTTGACATTTTGTTGCTCGGAGACAGTCCATGAAAGAAGCCCTCCTGTTTCGCAACGCGAGTTGGGTTGTTGTCATTCTTCTGACGGCGCTCCTTCCGATACTGGCCGCAGGCGAGGAAACCGTCGAGCCTTCTGCCCTGCTGCCTAACGGGGAGTTTCACGTAGGGGAAGCAGAACCCACCGGCTGGCGACTCTCCGGCGGTACCGGACGCTGGATTGACAGCAACATCCTCGAAGTCACCGGGGATGGCCGAAGCAGTAACGCGTGGCTTTCCCAGATTGCTCTTCAGCCACGTGGCCGGTATGTCGTCACGGTGAAGGGACGTCGCCTTGGTGCTTCGGGTGGTTGTGCGATCATCGGGCCCGCAGAAGTCAACCACGATTGGACATTCCCCGATACCGAATGGGGCGAATTCCAGGCCGCCTTCCGTGTGCCGGATCAGGTGAGCACCACGCAGTTTCGCCTCGGGCAATGGCAGGTGCGGGGCACCATTCAATACGACGCTGCGCAACTGCGGCCGGCCCTGCCCATCTACTGCAAACATGGACAGATCATCCTCGGCCGTGGAGAAAGAATCGAGAAGCGACAGTACTTTTTCCACGCGATTTTCAACCAGTACGGCAGTAACGATCATCGGGTACTGGAACGGGCGACGGCGGGGTTCAACACTTCGCGCTGGGTTATCTCGGGCGAACGAGAAATCGTCTACCGCTTCGGTCTGCCAGGCTGCCGATTTATCGGCGGGCGGCTCGCGGTCAACATCAACTACTACATTCGCGGTGCTCTCAGTATTGCCGTGAGCAAGGACGGCAACGCCTGGACCGAAATCGCGAGGGGACACAAATTGGGGGCCGTGGAGGTTTCTCTCCCAGAAGAACTTTTGCCTGCCGGCGATCTGTGGGTGAGGCTGCGGGGGGCTAGTTCGGACACCTCCCTACAGGTGGACAAGATCACGTTCGAGGGTGACCTGGACAGGGAATTACCGTCTTTAACCGGCCAAACAATTTATGGCATCCTTTCCAACGGCTCGCTGGCAGCTCGCATATCGGCTCTCGGGTTATGTTACCTGGGCCCCTCCGAAAACGGCCAGCATCTGTTTGAGCTCTCTCCACCTGCCGACTCGGGTTACGAATTTCGCGTATCGGTCAGTGCACCCGATGGTACGACCATCCGCCAGAACGAAGCACTCCAAGCCCGCGGAGCAAACGGTTCACGCTCCCTGGGTTTCACCATCCCCGTGACCACTCCGGGAGTGTACAAAGCGTTCCTGACGATTCGGCAGCAGGGCCAAGCGCTGGGAGTTCTGGAAATTCCCCTTGCCGTCCACGAGTTCTATCGCGCGGACTACGGCAAGTACCTGGCGAAGTCCGGCCCCGTCGTCCTGTGGTGGTGCGAGGCGGACTGGAAGATTGCCCGCAATCGGCCGGCTCCCGAGGCGGCAAGCGGTTCGTCAGGCATCACCATGATGGCTGCCAAAGGCGACCATGAATCTGCCCAATTGGTCCTGCGTCCGGAGGTTGCCACAACTCTCGAACGCATCGAGGTCACCGATCTTCAGGGGCCGAAAGGCTGTTCCATCGATGCAGGAGACATCACCGTTCGTCGCGTCTTCTACCATTTTGTGCACACACCCACGGACCGAACCGGGGTCGTTGATTGGTGGCCGGACGCTCTCCCCCTCATCCAGTACCCGCTGTCCCTTTCTGCCGGGGTGAACCAACCATTGTGGATCACGATTCGCGTCCCCCGGAACGCTGAAGCCGGGGAATACCACGGGGAAATTCGGCTGACCGGCCCCGGATGGCAGGCCGTGATACCGATTCAGCTTACCGTCTGGAATTTCGCACTACCCGAGCAAAACCACCTGGAAACGGCCTTCGGATTCGACTGCTGGCGGGCCTTCCAGTATCACAATGTGCAAAGCGAGGAAGATCGACGGCGTCTGCTGGACCTGTACTTCCAGAGCTTTGCGGACCACCGCATCAGCCCGTACGTTCCCACCCCGCTTGATCCCTACCGCATCACATTCGACCTCAAGTCCGAACCTCCGCGGGCTGTGGTTGATTTCTCAGCGTTCGACAGAGCCATGGAGGAAGCCATCTGCCGGTACCATTTCACGAATTTCATGGTTCGTATTCAGGGGATGGGAGGCGGCACGTTCCATTCCCGCGTGGAACCTTCCCTGGCCGGTTTTGCCGAAAACACACCGCAATACCAGGCACTCTTCAGCAGCCAGGTTCGGCAAATCGAGGAGCATCTCCGCGAGAAAGGGTGGCTTCACATGGCGTACGTGTACTGGTTCGATGAGCCCGAGCCCAAGGATTACGAGTTCGTCAAAGCGGGGATGGCCCGGCTGAAGAAATACGCGCCCGGCCTGGCCAGGATGCTCACCGAAGAGCCGGTGGAGCCGCTTTATGGATACGTGGACATCTGGTGCCCCGTTAGCCCCAACTACGACCACAAAGTCGCGGAGGAGCGTCGCCGGTTCGGGGAGCGGTTCTGGTGGTACATTTGCACGGGCCCGAAGGCCCCCTATTGCACCCTGTTTATTGACCATCCCGCAACCGAACTGCGCGTGTGGCTCTGGCAAACGTGGCAACGGCGGATTTCTGGAATTCTTGTTTGGGCCACCAACTACTGGACGTCGTCCGCTGCATTTCCGGACGGCTTTCAGGATCCGTACGAGGATCCGATGTCGTATGTATCAGGTTATTCCACACCCAAAGGAGTGAAACGGCATTGGGGAAATGGTGATGGCCGCTTCATCTATCCGCCTCCCGAAGCCTCGGTGCCCGGGAAGACGGCCGGTCCGGTACTTTCGCCACCGGCGTCCAGTATTCGCTGGGAGATGCTTCGCGAAGGCATCGAAGATTACGAAATGCTCTGGCTGCTGGCGGATCTGCTCAAAAAATATGGCAATCAACTATCCCAACAGGAGCGTGAACTCTTCGCTCAATTGCTGGAGGTTCCGCCGGAAATCACCCGCGACATGACGACCTTCACGCGGACACCCGATCCCATCTATCAGCGGCGTGCGCAAATTGCCGCCGCGATCGAGGTTCTCCTGTCGCGGCAAAGCGACCGGCCATAAGAAAAGACGCCGGCTCGGTGAGCCGGCGTCCACGTGGGCTGATCTCGTTTGGTCATCCCGTCAGAAGGTCACGATAAAGTCGCAACCAAGCAGGAACTGGTTGTCGCGGTCCCCTGCGTCGTAGGGGAGAACAGCGACCGGCCGATTGGCGTCAAACCAGTCCCAACGCACTTCGGGACGCACACGGAGATTGGGGTGCGGTGACCAGTTGAAACCGTAGCTGATTTCGTAGAAGTCACCCGGGAAGGGTCCTGTCGCCCGAT
>NZ_JACIYL010000475.1 GCF_014359955.1 Thermogutta sp.
GATGATCAGCACGTGTCGGCCCTTCACTTCCGGCATGAGGGAATCGACGTGGATAACAAGCTGTCCCGGCCGATTGTTCTCAGTGGTCATCTGCCGCGAAGAAATCATCGCCACTCCATAGGGAATCGTCAGTCGCCGCATCAAATCCGCGAGGAATACGACGCTTCCCAGAAGCACACCCACGAGGGTGAGTTTCTTCCCTCGATAGCGCTCCTCAATCTGCTGGGCGAGACGGTCAACGCCTTCCCGAAGTGTGTTCTCATCCAACAGGACCTGCATGGGTACCTCCTTTGGAGCCTGAAAACAGTGACAGCAGGTCTGCCGCCATTACGCCATCCAGGCGGCCATCAACTCCCCGATACCAGCTTGGAGCGATCGACTTTCCGCATGTTAGCCGAGTTTTTGCCCCATTGGCAAGGTCAGCCCAGATGATAAGTTTCCCACGCCCGGCCGTTTTCCGAAATCGGGCCACATGCCAAAACGCTCGCCCCACTTCCGCGCGCAGCCCCCACGGTATAATACTCCCGGACGAAAATGTCAAATCTCGGATGAGGGAGGATACTACCGTGAAAACGTTCAGATGCGAATTTGCCCGAGCCGCTATTTTCACCCAGTACACCCCGCTGCAAAAAGCCATTCTGTTGATCGCTCTGGCGATTGCTGCTTCGGGGATGCTGCTTTGCCATTCCGCCCTTGTGGCCGCGGAGCACGCTCCTCAGATTTCTGAGAAAGTTCGCCGCGAACACCCACGAATCTGGCTGACCCCCGACGATTGGCAAAGGTTTTCTTTTCGTCGCGAAGAGGCCAACTTTCCCGCCGGAGAATACGAAGACCTTCGACGTTTTGCTTATTCCCAAAGTTTCAACCCCAATCTCTGGGTCACGCCAGATCAGGCGATCGCCACGCTCGTGGTGTTTGTCATGGAGAAACAGAATCCCAAACTGCGGCCGCGGATCGACAGGTTCACCGACTACCTCTGCACCGCCGAGGGGGATTCGTGGACGCGGCCCAGAATGCTCAAGGCTCTGGCAATCACCTATGACTGGCTCTATCCGCTGCTGTCCCCGAAGGAGAAGGACCGCCTGCGCCGGCGCATGCAGAACCTGGTCACGGCGATGAAAAAGGAGTATCGCCACTCGGATTACAACAATCACGTGTACCTGGAATACGGTCCGCTGGTCTATGCGGCTCTGGCACTGGCCCATGAAGAGGAATGGGCCGACGAACTGCTCGTGGAATGCGACCAGATGCTCAAGCGGCACTTCATTCCCACTTTAAACCAACTGGGCGGTGGCAAGCCCGGTCGGATAGGCGAGGGCGGCTGGCACGAAAGTATGAGCTATTTCAGCTTCTTTGCCTACGAACTCGCCCATCAAATGGAGGCCTGGCGGACGGCTACCGGTGAAGATCTGTTCGCCATGTGTCCCGGGCTGGGCGGCGCCGGCCGATGGCTGCTGTACTGCACTCGCCCTTTCGACAGTTCTTTCGCCCCGATCGCCGACATCGAAACCCCTGCCCGGTGGGGTCACCAGGAAACAGCCTACCTCTGGCTGCTCGCCCAACGGTATCAGGATCCCTTCGCCCAATGGGTGGCCAACCATACTCCCCTGCGCTACCCCTTCCACATCTGGCCCAAGATTCTCTGGTTTGATGCCTCGATCCGCGAAGTGCAGCGGGAGAGCCTTCCCACGGGCTGTCTTTTCCCGGGTGTGGGCTGGGCCAGCTTCCGCAGCGACTGGGGCCCCGAGGCTATTTGGGGGGTGTTTGTGTGTGGTGATAGCTTCGCCGGCCACCAGCACGCCGATCAAAACAGTTTTGTGCTCTCCGCCGGGGAAGAGCTCCTCGTGGACGCCGGGCAATATGGCGCAAAGGCCACCGAATTTCACAACACGCTTTTGATCGGTGGTGGTCAGCGTGTGCTGGGAAACGATCCGCGACAATTTGTCGGTCCCACGGTCCCGGAGGGACCATTCGACACCGGCGACATTTTGGCTTTCCAGGAGAACCCGCGTTTCACGATGGTGGTGGGCGATGCCTCAAACGCTTATGGTCGCTTCGAGAAGGATCGTCGAATCGACCCCCGACCGACGTTTCTCCGGCGGCTGCTCTGCCTCAAACCAGACGTGCTGGTGCTGGATGACTATGTGGTCCCTCCAACTCCTGCAACCCCTGTGTCGGTCCTTTTCCATTTTCCCCAAACCCCCGTGATTGACGGTGACATCATCCGTTATACCGGGACCAAATCATCGCTCGAGATGCTGCGGATCTGGCCACCGTCTCTCCCTGCCGAGGCGAGCACCGTCAGTGACGAGGTGGCCGGGCAGCAGAAGCGGCAGAGTACCCGCGTGACCATCACCCTGCCGAACCAACCCGTCCAGCGGAGCCTCTGGGTCATGGCAGTGGGGAAGGCGGACCAGCCCCCGGATCTGAAGGACCGGCTCAAGGTCCTTTCAGCGACTGCGGAGATGATTTCACTGAGCATCCGCCTGGCGGAGGGGTCGACGGTCCAGCTCGATCTGCCGGCCCCGGACTGGACTCAGGCCACCATCGCCTACAAGGGGGACCCCATCATTTCCACTGATCGTCCCTGGCCCCTGGCCGCTGGGGTCTTGCCGTTCACTGCGGAGGGGCTTGCCCTCATCGAGCGCTGGGACCGCGCGTATCACGCAGGGAACAGGCCACCGTGGGATACGGGTCGACCCTCCAGCGATCTTCGCCAGGCCATCGCGGAAAAGTGGCTCCAGCCCGGCCAGGCCCTCGAACTCGGATGCGGCACGGGCACAAACGCCATTTATCTGGCGCAGCAGGGTTTTGATGTGACGGCGATCGATCTGGCGCCCACCGCCCTTGCCATCGCCCGCCAAAAAGCCCAAAAGGCCGGCGTGAACGTCCGGTGGCTGCTGGGCGATGTGCTCAATCCTCCGGTCTATCTGCCGAAGTTTGACTGTGTCTATGATCGCGGGTGTTACCACGGCGTTCGCCGTACGGCTGCGGCCGAGTATCTTGCCACTTTACGCCGCGTCACCAAGCCTGGCAGCCGCGTGCTTATTCTGGCGGGCAATGCCAATGAATCGGGGACGGGCGGGCCGCCCCGGGTTCGCGAAGAAGAAATCCGCGAAGATTTTTCCCGCGATTTCCACATCCTCAGGTTGGAACCGACACGCTTCGACACACCCAGCAGTGACCGGCAGGGGGCGTTGGCATGGACCATCCTGCTCGAGCGCAAAGCCACTCCGTGAGTGGCATCTGCGAACAGGCCGATGCCTCAACCCGCAAGATGCAGCCCTTTCGTTGACACGGTCTCCAGCGACCGGTAGCATTCAAATTGTGGCGCGAGAACTGATAAAAATCGCGTCTGTTGACAGACTCAGTGCAGGATAAGGACCTTCGCCCGTGCCGACGAACGGTGCTCTGGCTGACGGCCGCACGCTGGATTTCC
>NZ_JACIYL010000476.1 GCF_014359955.1 Thermogutta sp.
AGTGCTGCTTGTCTTCTTCGCGGGCCAAATTCCGTCGGAAACGGCCGTTAGGACGCTCTCGGAATTGCGGGCGCCATTCGGCACGGCGTGCGAAGCAGTGATTGCTCAGTCGGACGAAAAGATTCGCACCGCCAGCGGCGAAATACTCCTCCGCAACGATCCAGCCTTCGCGGAGCTTGGCAAGCAGCCGGGGCTGGCGATTATCAGCTTCCTGAAAAGTCCCGAAGAAAACGAAGATTTTGGCAGAGTGGTGGCCACCTTTGCCTGCGATGAACAGGACGGGTTCAGCCCGACGCGGCAGCGGGCCATTCGGGACACCCTCACGTCGTTGCTCGCTTCGGCTGCGACCTCTACGCTGAAGCCCATGCAGGGGACTGCCGATGCCCCAGTGGGAAGCGCTCCAGAATCGGCCGCTCACACGCCTCATTCCGGGAACTCCGACGTAGCCCTGGCGACCCATTTGGCTCCCATCCAGGAGGCTGACATGTGGCTTTCCAGCTACGCCCAGGGGGTGGCCCAGGCTCGTCGCGAGAAAAAGATGCTCCTTGTATATCTGTACCCGGAAAAAAATGTTTCTTTGCGCGAGAAGTTCGAGGGGACAGCCCTTCGCGATCCCCGTGTACTGCAGGAGCTTGTGCATTATGTGCGCGTTCGATTGCCGGAGTCGGCCACCGTGGATCGCGACGGACAGCCAGTCCGCCTGCTCGATGACCCGTTCCTTTCCGAAATGGAAGGCCAGCCCGGGCTCTTTATCGTGGACTACGCTTCCGAAGGCGAAAAATATTATGGCCAAGTGGTCAGCGTCTTTCCGTTCCTCGACGGACGCCCATATACTGCCGAACAGATGCTCGCCATTTTAACGCTCCCGCCGGGGACACTCACCCAGCGGACGATGGTCTACGCGGTGCGCGTCCATCCCGAGCATCCGCGGAGCATTCTGGGCCGACCCGATCCCTATCTTTTCTCCGAAGCAGAAAGCCATTCCGAGTACCAGGCGAGAATTCGTCTCCAGGGACATCATTTTTGGGAGTCACGCTTTGCACGCATCATCCGTACCCTCCGCGGGGAGAGTACAGCCAGTGAGGTGTGCGCAGAAAGCTGGCCTGGCCAGGGATTGCTCCGAGCGGCCCTGGAGTGTGTGAGGTGCTGGCGGCTGTCTCCGGGGCACTGGCGGGCGGTTTCCTCACGTTCAGACGCCTACGGATACGACATCAAACGCGGAAGCAACGGCGTCTGGTATGCTACCGGGATTTTTGTCAATCGGTGAGCAAAAGCGCGGGTATTCTCAAAAAAAGGGGATCGTCATCGGGAAACAGCCGGGGAAGTCCCTGAAGCCGTGGCCGGTGTGGGTTCGAGGAAATGGAACCCATCGATAAACTTGCGGTCGGCTTCATCGAAGAGCGGCCATGACGTATCGTCCACCGTAAACACCGCGGCGTAATAGCCGTCCCGAGGCGACCCCAGCAGATAGTAAATCCAGTGAATGTTGAGGCCCTCCGTGCGCCCCAGAGCATGAATCCGCAACAGGCGGTGTCCGGTGGGGCTTTCCATTTCATCGGCCCCCAGAAATTGCCCGAAATTGCTCCCTAGCGTCTGCCGCACGTTGTTTTGGAACGCCGCCAAACTCAGTTGGACAGGCCCCTGGGAGTCGCTTCGCGCTAAATTGCATTGTCCCAAAAGGCCGCGTTGATCGACCAAGCGAAACACCACCATGTCGGGTGTGTCCGTGACGACGTACCATCTTCGATCGTGAAGGACCTGAAACCCGCCGGCGTCGGATCGATAGACAAGCCGCGTCTGTTCTTCCGGGGGCGGAAAGGTCAGCGTTGGGATTTGGCCGGGTGTTAAGAGCTGTGGTTCCGGGCGGCGCTGGCGCGTCAACTGGAGCCGGACCGTTCCCTGGAATGGGCTGTCCACATAACCCGCCGTTCGATTGTCGCGAAGGGCCAGGGCCAGCGCGGTGACCCGGCGGTCCATCAGCGACCATCGAAACCGCATCGCCACCTGCATCTGGCTCGTCGCCCCCATGACCCGGCCCTGCACCTTCCCAGAGACCTCGGCTTCCGCATACCCCTCGGTGATCTGCGTCACCCGGCCCTGAAGGGTGTTCTCGGTGATGGATTCCAGGCCGAGCAGTCCGGGGAGTGCATCATCGGGAATCTCCCAGGTGAAGCCCAGCCGAACCGGTTGCGACGGGAGCAACTGATCCAGAAGGATACTGTTGGCGATCACGTCCAGCAGGTCCACCTCGTCGCGCGTCAGCGGCCTATCGGGTGAAAAGATGGTGAACTGCCCCTCTGCCATGTAGAACGCGAGCCGCATCACCTCCGGCCGGAGCTGCACCTGGAATGTTTTGTCACCCACCTGGAACTGCGCGGCCGCCGTTCGGTAGGCGCGAAGTCCCTGGATAGCCGTGGCTCGACCGTTGCCCGCCTGGAGGACCCGCTCTTCATAGGCAAGTTGGCCGTCCATCTTGATGCTCGCGGAGGGGCCACCACTTTGGGTCGGTATTTGCCCCTCGGCCGAAATCCGGACGTCCACCCAGTCCACATTGTCTGCGGCAACCGGCGGAATTGTGCTGTCGGAAGCCGGGGCCGGTTGGGCTTGTGCCCTTAATGGGGGGGTGACCATCGGCGGAGGACTGACTGGAGAACGGTTTGCAGAACTTCCGCCGGAAGTCGGGGGTTGATTCTCGCGGGACAGGACCGGTGGACGTTGGCCGAAACTCTTGGTGCTTGGTAAATCCTGGATTCTGGGGGGGAGGGGAGGAGTGCGATGGGCAGGCGGATTTTGTGAAGTGGGGGCTTGGCTTTCGCTCTGAGCTGAAACCTGCGAAACAAATAGCCCTCCACAGGCAACAAAGGTACAGGCCAGGAGCAGAAGGCGAAAAGCCGATGGAAACCGAGCGTTCGGCAGCTTTGCGAAGATGGGCATACCGGCTATCCTTGGAGATTTCGTGGGTTGATCTTTTGATTCGAGCGAAGTTGGGCAATTCGGTTCGCCGAGAATTGAGAGGGCAAAACTGTAACCGGTCAGAGGCTGCGCCGTCAATATCAAGAGCAAGCAGGTGTGGGTTTCGGGGTGCTCATTCGCGCTGGGGCTGGCTGCTGTGCGCCATTTTCTGTGCAGTTTTGGAACAATTTGCGCCATCTTGGCAAGGCACAGGTTGCCTCCCTGTCAGGGTGGGCGTGCCGTTATTCGGCGATATCGGGCGATTCGCGGGTTCAGTGCTTCTGGCAACTTCTAGTCGTTAATTGGAACGAGTTTTGCAAACACGGAGGTCTTTGGCGTAGCTGCCGACAAAATTGGCAGAACCGACAGAAAGGTGACAGTCGGCACCACCCGAAATGGTGGAATGGCCGGTGTAATGCATGGATCTCGACGGATTTTGAAATTTTGCGAAGACTCAGTTGCAAAAAATTCCAGGTTTGGTA
>NZ_JACIYL010000477.1 GCF_014359955.1 Thermogutta sp.
AGGCTGGATATTTCATCCTGGCCTGATATACTCGTACCAATTACCGTCGTCCCAAACATGGTGATGAAGAAGGAGAGCACTGCGGATTATTGAAGGGTTTTGCCATGCGGTTAGTTTCCTACGCCACGCCGGATGGACCTCGCGCAGCGATCGTCCGTGACGGCGAGATCATTGATCTCCATCAGAATGAACCAGCACTGGCCACGGATCTTGGCGCGGTTCTTGCCATGGGCGAAGATGCCTGGCCCTTTCTCAAGAGGGTCGTGGAGCGAGGCAATGCGCTGGCCGAGACTGTGCGGCTGACAGCCCCTATCCCCAGGCCTCGCAAGGTCATCTGCGTGGGACTCAACTACGCAGACCATGCCGCCGAAACGGGCGCCACACCGCCACCCGAGCCAGTCATTTTCAACAAATTTCCCACCACCATCATCGGGCCGGAGGAAGCCATCCATTTGCCTGCCGATTCTAACGAGGTGGATTATGAGGCCGAGCTGGTGGTTGTCATCGGGCGGAGTGGCCGACGGATTCCGGAACAAGAGGCGATGCGTTACGTGGCGGGATACATGTGCGGCAATGACGTGTCAGCACGGGACTGGCAGCTCAAAAAGCCGGGTGGCCAGTGGCTGCTGGGCAAATCCTTCGACACGTTCGCGCCCACAGGACCGTACCTGGTGACCAAGGACGAAGTCGAGAATCCGCACGACCTGGGTATTCGGCTCATTCTCAATGGAAACGTCATGCAGGACTCGCGGACCAGCCAGTTCCTTTTCTCAATTCCTCGGCTGATTGCGTACGTGTCCCGCGTCTGCACGCTGGAGCCCGGCGACCTCATCTTCACGGGAACCCCCGGCGGCGTAGGCTTTACCAGGAATCCTCCCGTTTTTTTAAAGGCGGGGGACGTTGTGGAGGTGGAAATCGAGGGGATCGGCAAGCTGAGAAACCCGGTAGCGGCACCCTAGCCGGAGACTCGCTCCAAACCGCGCGGTGGCCGGCAGTCCGATCAAATCCGACCCGATTCACCGGGGCCTCAAAGGATGACCTCCAATTCCACCGGGCCTTCCCGTTTGAGGACATGGGCGGCCACCGTGTTCCCATGCCGTTGCAGAAATATGTCCAGCCGGGAATGACCCAGGCGCAAGTTGCGGATGGTCAGCCAGTCGATGCACGGCGGAAGCTGAGGGTGAACAAGTCGCACGGTGTTGGTGGCAGGACTGAAGTCCACGCCCAGGCAGGCCCCCAGAAGGGCAAACGGTGCGGCTGCTGCCCAGGCCTGAGGTGCGCACGCTACCGGATAGAACGTCGGTCCTTTATCCCGCTCTCTCTGAAAGCCGCAATAAAGCTCCGGAAGACGTCGCAGGTCCATGTGGGATGCCGCACTCAGAATGGCCATCGTCAATCGTGTCAATTCCTCTTTGAAGCCGTAGCGTGAAAGCCCCAGGCCGATCAGGGCGTTGTCATGGGGCCAAACTGAGCCATTATGATAGGATGCGGGGTTGTAGCGGATCTCTTTTCGGCTGACGGTGCGAATACCCCAACCACTGTACAGATCGGAACTGAAAAGTGCCTGAACCACTTTTTGAGCGCGATCCGAACGCGGCAAACCCGTGAACAAAAGCTGGCCGGCGTTGGATGTGCGGACGCGGCAGGGTGTTTTGTTGCCATCCAGCGCCAGGGCGTAAAATTCCAGGTCGTCGCACCAGAAGGCCTCCTCAAAGCGATTCCGTAATTTTTCTTTTTTCTCCTCCAGCGATACTGCAAGTGCCAGATCGTTCATCTCGGTCGCCAGCCGAACGCCGAGGTCATAGGCCATGTACACATAGCCCTGGACCTCCACGAGTGCGATGGGAGGTTGAGCGAGTTGCCCGTCGGAGTGAAAAACGGCGTCGCCGGAATCTTTCCATCCCTGGTTGGCCAGACCGCTGCTTGCCCGACTGTAGTATTCCACAAAACCGTCCCCATCCTGGTCGCCGTAGTTTTCAATCCATTCCAAAGCCCGGCGGATAGCCGGCCAGAGGGCTTCCAGCGTGGGCCGGTCGTTGGTGCGATGCCAGTAGAGTCCGGCAAGAATGATGAAAAGCGGCGTGGCATCCACCGATCCGTAGTATTGCCTGAAGGGGATCTCTCCCAGTCGAGCCAGCTCGCACTGCCGCATTTCGTGGAGAATCTTCCCCGGTTCCGCATCCGCCCGCGGATCGTCGTGAGTCGCCTGATGAGCGGCGAGGAAATTCAGCACGCCCCGGGCAATTTCAGGATCGATCCAGAGCATCTCAATGGCGGTGATAAGGCCGTCCCGGCCGAAGGCCGTGGAATACCATGGGATGCCCGCATAGGGATACGGCCCCCAGGGCGTGTCCGTGACGAGCATGGTCAGGTCCGCCATGGACTGGCAAAGGATTTCGTTCACCGTTTCGTTGGATGTTTCCAGCGCGGCCGCCCGTCCTGCCGCGTTGAGGAGAGCCCGTCGCGCTCGACGAACACTTCGGGCAAAATCGCGTTGGTGTGTTGCCTGGTTGTCAACCTGACACTCGACAATGACCTTGATCCGGCAGCGATCCTTCGGCCCAAGCCGTAGCACAAACTGCGCTTCGGTGGCCGCAAGGTGATCGGGTGCGGGATCAAAAGTCACCACCGTCGCCCGAGGCAGCCCATCGAGCGCGTGGTAGATAAACCGAAGCCGATCGGGTCTCTCGACGCGGGCCTCCACGTGGCCCCTTGTTTCGCGCTGGAATCCTCGTACTTCAAAAAGGTCGGCGAAGTCCGCACCGAATTCCAGCGCCAGTTCAAAAACATGCTCCACCGTGTCGAAGTTCCTCAGAGTGAGGACCTCATAGCAGGCGGTTTGCCACAGGAACTTGGACCTCCGGATGTGTATGGCACCCTTGGGCAACACGAGGGTGTGATCCCGAAAGACGTCGTGGTTCGTTAAATCCACGTTCAACAGGGCATTATTCCGCTGAACGGTGGAGCTGAGCAAAAGCGGTCGTTGCCCCTCGATCTTCAAAATCAGGCGGGAAAGAAACCGCGTGTCAAGATGATAGATGCCTTCCGGAGTTCGATCCCCAACCACGATGTCGCCATAATGGTCGAACATGGCGAACGTATCACCATGCTTGAGCGTCCGCGGACGCCGTTCAAAAAGCGAACTCGTGGCAGGGATATAAAACTCCGGAACGGCGGTTTCCTTGAAGGGCCAGGTTCCCGTGCTCATTGATGACTCCCGCGATCTTGCCGTCAGAGGGATCTCAGACCTGTGCCAGAACAGCTTCGCCCGCTTTGTCACCGGCTTCAAGCAGGCGATTGTAAATGGCGAGGTAATCGGCGGCCATGCGCTGGACGGTGAATCGTTCCTCAAATTGGCGTCGCACGCCGTATCGGTCCAGCCGCTCCACCTGCTTGAGTGCTTCCACGGCTGCGTCGATCGAATCGACGAT
>NZ_JACIYL010000478.1 GCF_014359955.1 Thermogutta sp.
GGTTTTTGCGGAGCAGGAAGACGGCTCGCTGCACGATGTTGTGCTTGAACTCTGCGGCAAGGCCCGGCAACTTGCCGACGTACTGAAAGTACCCGTCGGCGCTGTTCTTCCCGGACACCAGATTCGGCCTCTCGCAAGCAAGCTCATCGCGCACGGTGCCGATCGCGTGTATGTTGTGGAAGATTCGCGATTGGCCCACTTCCAGACAATCCCCTATGCCCGGGTTCTCTGCACGCTGATTGAAAAATACCAGCCGCAGATTGTGCTTTACGGGGCGACGCCTCTGGGAAGGGATCTGGCGCCGCGTGTGGCTTCGGCCATCCAGGCAGGAATGACCGCGGATTGCACGGATCTTCAAATCAGCGACGTCACCGACCCGAAAACGAAGGAAGTCCATCGCAATCTGCTTCTGCAAATTCGGCCGGCGTTCGGGGGCAATATTATCGCCACCATTGTCAATTACGATCGCTGGCCGCAGATGGCCACGGTCCGCGAAGGCGTTATGCCGCTGCTTCCCCCCAACCCTTCCCGTAATGGCGAAATCATCGATGAAAAAGTGGAGATCGACGAGTCGCTGTTGGCCCTGCGGCTCATCGAAAGACACATCGAACCCCGAAAAGTGAATCTGAAGGGGGCACGAGTCATCGTCGCGGGCGGCGGGGGAGTGGGAAGCAAGGAGGATTTCCGCCTTATTCACGAACTGGCAGGAGCGATTGGGGGAGCTGTAGGGGCAAGTCGTGCGGCCGTGGACAGCGGGTTTATCGGCAAGGAGCACCAGATCGGCCAAACGGGGACCACCGTCCGACCCGCCCTCTACATTGCCGCGGGCATCTCTGGTGCGGTCCAGCACCGGGCTGGAATGGAAGAATCTGCCAAGATCATCGCGATCAACATCGATCCAAACGCTCCGATTTTTTCCATCGCGCATTACGGCATTGTGGGTGATTTGAAAAAGGTGATTCCTATGATGATCAAGGCCCTTCGGGAACGGCGGAGGTAACCAGCACCGTTCTCCGTGTGGGCGCAATACACCTTGACACTTTGGTTGGGTTTTCAGGCGCAATTCACGAGCCAGCTTTCGGGAATTGGTAAACGGGAGAAATATCCGTGGGGAACTACTTCCTGGATAACGAAGACATCCAGTTCTTGTTCCGGCACATCGATTTGAAGGAGCTTGCGCGGCTTCAGGAAGCCTACACCGCCAACGGCGATGCGGATTATGTCCCCATCGACGAAGAAGACGCGGTGGACAACTATTGGCGTGTGCTGGAGATCGTGGGCCAGATTGCCGCCGATATCATCGCGCCCCATGCCGAGCAGATCGACCGAGAAGGAAATAAACTCAACGAGGACGGCACCGTCACACTCCACCCCCTGGTGCGGGAAAATCTCCGCCGCATGGCCCAGGCCGATCTGATGGGTTTCACCCTCCCGCGCAAGTATGGTGGTCTGAACTGCCCGAATCTCATTTACACGATGGCCACCGAGATTGTCAGCCGTGCGGACGCCTCCTTCATGAACCTGTTCGGGCTCCAGGGTATCGCGGAGACCATCAACGCATTTGCTTCAGACGACATCAAGGAGCAGGTCCTTCCACGGTTTGCCCGGGGCGAAGTGACAGGGGCCATGGTGCTCACCGAACCGGATGCGGGAAGCGACTTGCAGGCTGTGCGTCTCCGCGCCTATCAGGATGAAACGGGACAGTGGCGACTCAATGGTGTCAAGCGTTTCATCACCAACGGCTGTGGGGAGATTTTGCTTGTCCTGGCGAGAAGTGAGCCCGACATCCAGGATGGCCGGGGGCTCAGCCTCTTCATCACGGAACGGAACGCGACGGTCCGTGTGCGGCACCTGGAGGAAAAACTGGGAATTCATGGCAGTCCAACCTGCGAGCTTGTGTTCGACGATACGCCCGCCCGGCTGATTGGCGAACGTCAGCGTGGTCTGATCACGTACGTTATGGCGCTGATGAACGGTGCCCGGGTGGGGATCGCGGCACAGTCCCTGGGAATTGCCGAAGCTGCGTTCCGCCTGGCCCGGGTGTACGCGCACACTCGCCAGCAATTCGGTGGGCCGATCGAGCGTCTCCCCGCCGTGGCTGAGATGGTCACGGAAATGAAAATCGCCATCGAAGCCGCCCGCGCGCTCACGTACGAAACAAGCCGGGTTTGCGATTTGGAGAACAACAATCTGCGAATCCTGGAAACCGTTCCCGATCTTCCCAAGGAGGAACAAAAAGAGCGGAAGCAACTGGCCCGGACGCTGAAACGCATTAATGGCATGCTCACTCCTATGAGCAAATACTATGCTTCGGAGATGTGCGTCCAGGTGGCCAACGATGCGATCCAGGTGCTCGGGGGATCGGGCTACATGAAGGATTACGCGGCGGAACGCTATCTGCGAGACGCCCGAATCACCACCATTTACGAAGGAACCAGCCAGCTCCAGATTGTGGCGGCAGTACGCGGCGTCGCTTCTGGATCGTTTGAAAGTTATGTGGCGGATTTCGAAAACAAGGTGTATGGCGACAAACTCCTCGACGACCTGCGGAACGAGTTGATCGAAGCGCGGAAGCGAGTCCAGGAGGCTCTCCAGTTCACCAAGACGCAGTCCACCACCTATCTGGACTTGGCGGGGCGTCGACTGGTCGATTCCGCCATCATCTGCATCGTGGGCCATCTCCTGCTGGGGCAGGCCACTGCCAACGAACGCAAGCGTCGGGTCGCTCGCCGCTATATCGAAAGCCGGCTCCCCGAGCTCGAGGCCAAGTGTCGCCAGGTCCTCTCGGGAGACATGGCACCTTTGGAGGAGTACGAGGTACTGGCGGGCCCGGTCCCGGCTCTTGCCTGACTCCGTAGTATCCACAGCCGGGCCGCGTCCGGTCGGATCAGGCGACGATCAACGAAGATCCTTCAAAACAACGACCACCGTTTGTCGAGGAGAATTTTCTTGAAAAATCACACCCTGCTTTCCGGAGGGACAAAGAAGAAAATGAGTAGTTCTGCTGTACGATACTTGTATTCAACTCCGGAAATTAGTGAGGGATGTTGACAACTATGGGATTGTTCAGTGGCAAAGTCGGTTTGATCATGGGTGTGGCCAACGACCGGAGCATCGCCTGGGCCATCGCCGAGGCGCTCCATCGCGAAGGTGCCGAGCTGGCTTATACACATTTGCCGGGGCCGTCCAATGAACGCCGCGTCCGCCGGCTCGTCGAAGCCCATCAGCCTAAGGTCTTTCTTCCCTGCGACGTTCAGTCTGATGACGACATCGCGAACGTGTTTTCGGCAATCGAAGACCAGTACGGACAGCTCGATCTGGTCGTCCACGCTGTGGCATTCGCTCCACCTGCCGAACTGCGGAATCCTTATGTGGAAACGAGCCGCCAGGGCTGGCACGTCGCGATGGACATTTCAGCCTACAGCCTGG
>NZ_JACIYL010000479.1 GCF_014359955.1 Thermogutta sp.
CAGACAAAGACCTGGAGAGTTCTCAGTCCACTTTATCGCTGAAGTTCACCCATTGTGGACACAGATGGCAGAGAGTCCGGGCAGGGGCAAATCATAAATTGTCCCTACCATTTAATCAGCGAAGCGTGTAGCGGACCTGACAAGCGGGTCTCTCCAGGACTTTTTCGGAGGGGCACGCTTGTCGTGCCCGGCGAGGAGGAATGGATCGTCGATGGCTGTTCATCGGACCTGACAAGCAGGTCCCTCCGGAATGGGGCCCTCTGGAAGCGCGCATAATCTGGGGTAGGGGCAATTCATGGATTGCGTTTAACCAGCGAAGCGTGTAGCGGACCCGACAAGCAGGTCCCTCCGAATGCGGACCTGACAAGTCATGAATGGACGCCGTGGAAGTCGGCCCTCCATTGCATGGTTGGAGGGCTGGGTTCTGCCCTAACCGGTACCCCGGTTGCATCCGGGCCGCCGGTGAGGGTGTGAAGGCTTAAAGTCTTCACCAAAAAGCGGCGATAAATCGCTGCACTCCCTATGGAGCTGCATCGCGGCTGAGATTCCCTGTTGCGTCCTCCATTGCCTGCCCACTTGTCAGAATGGGCCAAACCGGCGAAGATAAGGGTTTTCCATCAACCTTATGCGAGGCGTCTCCCCCCACGCCACTGGTGGTTGCCCAAAAATATTGAGGGAGCGGCTTCGCGCTTCCGGATCAGGGAACAGGACAAAGGAGACCGACTACCATGCGCCGTCCGTTTGTTGCAGGCAACTGGAAGATGCATATGGACCGCGCGTCCGCCGTCGCGCTGGCCCAGGCTGTGGCGGAAGGGGCCGGTGCCTACCCGGGCGTGGACGTCGCCGTCTGCCCGCCGTTCGTGTATCTCGAAGCGGTGGCGCAGGCCCTGGTGGGAAGCCCCGTCGCCCTGGGAGCGCAAAATCTCTATCCCGAGCCCAAAGGAGCCTACACCGGCGAGATCAGTGGGCCGATGCTCAAGGACATGGGTTGCCGGTATGTGATCCTCGGGCACAGCGAACGCCGGGCGATGGGTGAGTCGAGCGAATTCGTCAACGAAAAGGTCTTCGCCGCCCTGGAGTGCGGCCTTCAACCCATCATTTGTGTGGGAGAAACCCTCCGCCAGAGAAAAGAAGGCAAAACCCTCGCGGTGGTCCGTCGTCAAATTGATGGCAGTCTCTCTGGCCTGTCAGCCGAGCAGATGCGCCAGTGCGTCATCGCCTACGAGCCAGTATGGGCCATTGGCACGGGCGAAAACGCCACTCCTGAACAGGCCGAGGAGGTCCAATCCGAAATCCGCCGCCTTCTTGCGGAGCGATTTGGAAAGGACGTTGCAGATTCGGTGCGAATTCAGTACGGTGGAAGTGTTAAGGCAGCGATTGCGGGAGACATATTCCGGCAGCCCAATGTGGACGGCGGCCTGATCGGCGGTGCAAGCCTCAAGGCCGACGAGTTTCTGGGGATCGTCGCGGCCGCCCAAAAGGTCAAAGCGGGGGCCTGACGTGGCGAAGAACGCGGTGAAGTTATGAAATTTCTCATTCTGATATTGCTGGTCCTGACGGCCATTTTCATGATTCTCCTGGTGCTCATTCAGCGCGGGCGCGGGGGGGGACTGGCCGGTGCTTTTGGAGGACTCGGCGGCCAGAGTGCCTTCGGTGCCAAGGCGGGGGATACGTTCACACGGATCACGATCGGGGTGGCTGCCTTCTGGATCTGCCTGTGTATCCTCAGTCACCTCTATTTCCGGTGGACGCATCGGTCGCGGCTGGACCTGGGCCCCACGGCGCCGACGGTGACCAATTCCGCCCCTCTGGAGCCGACGACACTCCCCGAGCCGTCCGGGCAGGGAACAGGGAGCGCAACGGAAACTCCCGCCAGCGGCGCTCCGGCCGCCCCGGCATCTCAGTAGATCATGATCGAAACGGAAAGGTCTGTCCCGCTTCGACTTTCCTTTGACAAACGCTGTCCCGTTTTTTCGAGTTTTGTGACGCGGAAGGCTGTGCCGTTTGTCAATGGCCTGTTGAGAATGATCCATCGCACAGCGAATTGACCGCCGCAGAGCAGCCGTTGATTCGGAATGTGGAGGTAACTCGATTGCTTTCCAGCATGACCGGTTTCGGCGAGGCCCGATTGCAGAAGGACGATACGTCCTTCCGGGTGGAAATCCGTGCGGTCAACAATCGATTCTTGAAAATACTGATTCGCTGTAACGAAGATCTGCCTGCGGCGGTGGAGAGCGAAATTGAAAACCTCGTTCGGAAGCATATCCGCCGCGGCACGGTCCAGGTCACGCTCTTTCTGGATCGGCATCCACGTCCCGGTGATTACCGGATCAATTCCCAGGTTTTGCTGGGGTATTATCGCCAGGTGGAAGCCGCCGCTCTGGAGGCCGGTCTAACACCGCCTTCCGGCATCGAGCCGTTTCTGGTGCTGCCGGGCATTGTGAGTGAGCTGGTTGATCCCTCGGCCTACGTTGCGGAAATTCTCCCCTCCCTCCTGGCAGTGGTCACCGAGGCCCTCGAGCAACTCCAGGCGATGCGCATTCGTGAGGGCCACGCGATGGCCGCGGACATGCGTGCCACGTGTCTGCGGATCTACTCCCTCAGCGAAGAGGTGGAACAGCGGGCGCCTCTGGTCGTGGAGAATTATCGGCAGCGGCTCCAGGAGAGGATGACTCGACTGCTGGGAGAAGCGGCGGGAGTTCTCAAGCCGGAAGACATTGTCAAGGAAGCGGGACTTTTCGCGGAACGGGCAGACATCTCCGAGGAAATCGTTCGGTTGCGAAGTCACGTCCAGCAGTTTCTGTCCGTGCTGGACGAGTCCGGCGACGAGACGCCCGGCCGACGTCTGGAATTCCTGACGCAGGAGATGTTCCGCGAAATCAACACGATGGGCGCCAAGGCGAATGACGCCGAAATCAGTCGTTGCGTGGTGGAGATGAAGACCCAGGTGGAACGGCTGCGGGAAATGGTCCAAAATGTCGAGTGACCGTCCTTCACAGGGGCCGGGTGATCGTCCCGGACGCATCGTCATCCTCTCCGGACCTTCGGGAGTGGGGAAGACCACGGTGGCCAATCGGCTGCTGGCAGAATCCCCGGTACCTCTCGTGCGCAGCGTGTCGGCCACCACGCGCCCTCGTCGCCCGGAGGAAATCGACGGGGTGCATTACCGCTTCTTCACTCCGCAAGAATTCGATCGGCTCCGTCAGGCGGGGGCCTTCCTGGAATGCTTCCAGGTCTTCGAGGACGGCCACTGGTACGGAACCTTGAAAGAACCGGTGCTTTCCGCGTTACAATCGGGTAAATGGGTCCTTTTAGTCATCGACGTGCGGGGAGCGCTGGCCGTTCAGGAGCAATTTCCCGACGCTGTGAGCATCTTTCTTCTCCCCACCAGTTGGGAGGAACTGGAAAAACGTCTGCGAGGACGC
>NZ_JACIYL010000048.1 GCF_014359955.1 Thermogutta sp.
ATCTCGAAAACTTTTTGGAGCGGGACGATATTCCGTCATAGAGTGTTCCTAAACTGCCACAAATCGCGCACACCTCTTTCCGCAACCACGCGGAAAACCCCCTGCGCCATTCTACGAGGCAGCCCTTCATAAAGATTGAACACGGCAAACTTTTGCCGTTTGTCACTCTGCCTCTTTCCACAAAAAGGGAAGAACGCGCGAGGCCACTTACGGCCGATACACCGCCGCACACCGCGGCGTTTCCCAGAGCCGTGTTTCCACAACGGGCAGACCTTTTTGGGACACATAGTCAAAAATCAGCCGCGCAATATTCTCGGCGGTGGGATTCTCGTCCATCAAAAAAAGCGGCTCGCCCATTTCCTGCAGGACGGGCACCACTGGGTCCTGCCGATGAAGAATCATGCGGTGATCGAGATTTTCGTCGATCCAGCCCTGCACGACGCGTTTGATGTCTGTAAAGTCGAGCACCATTCCCAGTTCGTCGAGGGACGCAGTTTCAAACGTGATGACAAGCAACCCATTATGGCCGTGCAGGTTCCGGCACTTCCCCGAATAGTTGAGCAATCGGTGCCCGTAGCAAAAGTCGATCTCTCGCGACACCTGATACATGGACATTTCCTCGCACACCGGGGAGCGAATCACATAATGATGTTCTTCCACTGAAAAAGTATTCTACCGCTTGTCGCCTGGATCGGGCGGCTGTTGGCCCCCATTTTCAAGCCGGCGACACCTCTTTTCCGTCGGGAGTGGAAGCGTATCGAGTGGAATCGGGAATTCCTGCCTCCCGAAAGGCACGGCGTCTTTCCGCACATTTATTGCAGCCACCGCAGTGGAGGCCATTCATCGGGGCGATGCAGGAGAAGGTTTCATGGAGAGGCCACCGCTGCCCCCATCTCATCAACTCTGATTTGGAGACGCCCTGCAAAGGCCGAATGATCTGGAGTGGCGGAGGCCCATAGAGGTTGAGGGCCGTTTCCACCGTGCGCAAAAATTCCTCGGAAGCATCGGCAAATGGATTGCTATCCAAAATTCCAAGCGCCAGAAACGGCACCCCGTGCTGACGACACCACAGACCCGCTTTGACCAGCAGCAGGAGATTTCGCCCGGGGAGATACACGGCTTCGTCGGGGGAGTCGGCATCGGGAATCTGCTTCCCGGTGAGGCTCCAGTGCTCACCGTAAATATCCCGAACGGGCAGGTCGAGAACCGCGAGGGGACGGACCCGGTCGGCAAACCACGCCAGAACCCTCCGCACGGCAGCCAGTTCGGCCTCCTCCCAGAATAGCCCGGACCTCACATAAAGCGGCGCGACGCACCTGCCCTCTTCCGCCAGCCTGGCCAGCATGAGGCTGCTATCCAGTCCTCCGCTGAGGAGCACGGCAATGCAGTCGTTCTCAGAAACATTCGATGTCTTCGATGTCATGGTGTCCATGAAACCCAAGCCGGGATCAAAGAAATACTCCGGTTGTTCGGCATATCTCGCTCAGCCATCGGCCAAATTGGACCGATGATGGGCGGGGCGAAAGACATTCTCGGCTTTTGCGTTACAACTATCAACGTGGGAAACTGGGAAGTTCGGGAACGATAGTCAAAAGGGCAATAGGGTCATCGTCGCCTCTGCGCTCGCGTTGGGTACTCGAACGCTCACTCCGCCCATCTTGGAAGGATACAGCACTTGGCAAGGCGGTGACGGCGTGCCCTCGTGCGGGGTGTCCGGGATCGCTGCGGGGGTGGCACACCCGGCTTATGGTACTCCGTAAGTAGGCAAGACCCCACGACTGAGTGAGACTGCGCGCAATTTCTCTTGTTGCAGGACGCGTCCGTGCTTAAAATCCAACAGAGGGCATGAAATTGCCCCAGGGAGGGATTGCAGGCGACGTCAGCGGGCCAGGTGTTGTGAGCCGAGAAGGGGAGTGTAATAAGAGTGGTTCTCTCCGAAATTGACCGCCATCTCCTGGAACGCTGTCTGGAGCGCAAGCCGCGGGCGTGGGAGGACTTTGTTGACCGGTTCCTTGGGCTGGTCATTCACGTTATCAACCATACTGCCGAGTCCCGACGGCTGCGGATGACGCCGGAACTTCGGGACGATCTCTGTTCAGAAGTCTTCCTCGCCCTTCTCAAGGACGATTTCGCTGTTTTGCGCAGGTTTCACGGTCGGTGCAGCTTGGCTAGTTACCTTTGTGTGGTGGCCCGCCGAGTGGTTGTCCGTGCCCTTCAAAAGCGCAAGATGGCGGGAACTCACGAGACGGCCAACCGCCCAGAACCAGCCGCATCTTCTAAAGTCCCCTCGCCGGTGGCCTGGCCGGAAGAAGATCGAATCGCCAATCGGGAGGAAGCGGAGCGCCTCCTTCAAATGCTGGACGGACAGGAAGCGACGGTTGTCCGGCTTTACCACCTGGAGGGGAAAAGTTACCAGGAAATCAGTCAAATCACGGGGATCCCCACCAACAGCATCGGCCCCATTCTCAGTCGGGCGCGGAACAAACTTCGCCGGATCGCCACGGCGTGACCTTTCCGTTGCCCAAACCATTCCAGCTTTCTGCGAGAAGACGCGGTCCCCAACGGCCACACGGTTGCCCACCGCGCTCCTGTGCCCTCACACAACCGTCCTCGAAAAGCCCTCACGGGGTTATGTTGTAAGCTGGCAGGGAGTGGATGGCCTCCTCGATTTCCTGAACGATTGCCCGAGTGCGTTCGCCGAAAAACCCGCCGTATTCGCGGATCATCCGCGGGAACGGGATTCCTTCCGCGTAGCGTGATAGCGGGGGAACATACGCTTGCAGAATGAAGTTCTGAGCCAGCTCCGCCAGGGAAATCCTCCCGCTCTGGACTCCTTCCGCGAAAGCCACACCGGCGTAATCTGCCGCGAGATCGGTAAAGCTGAAGCCGGAATCCCCCTGGGCATCGCGCCATTCTTTGGCCAGGCCCAGGCTCCGGGCAGGTCCCGCGCCCAAAAGGTCCGTTAAAGCCGCCGACACGCCGAAGTGCTGGGCCCAGTCGTGTCGCCCTTCAATCGTAGGCAGGGGGATGCGTGCCAACCGGTGTTGCCGCTCCGCTTCCGTCTCCAGTTTCGCCCATACAGCTCCGAGTCCCGGTTGCTCCCGCAGAAAAGTCGAATCATCCACGAGAACTCCCAGGGCTCTCAGAAACGCGGATCGCTGCGCGGCACCTTGACCGGGAATTCGCTGGGCCACTTCGGCCGTTTTGCGGACGAGCCTCTCCATCACGGCGTCTCCCATCGGCCGAGGGCCGCTGACCTGCACGGCCGCCGGATCCCATTCTGCTACAACGGCCTGAATGACCCAGCGGGCGGCGGCCAGCGAATCGTCGGCGGGGATCGGCGGAGGGACGAGACGGGCCGGACTTTTGGGCGACGTGGGAGCGGTGCCCGACGTTTCCCGCCCCCCTGCCATCGTCTCCCCGCCCATTTCAGGCCCCTTCGGAGTGGCCTGTTCTGCGGAACGGACCGTCGCATCGCCCGGGGCTGCCCTCGTGGAAGGCTCCATCTCTTCCGGTGGCTGACGCGAGGGCGCTGCCTGGGCGAGGTCTTTTGCCGGGGATTTCAGCGGCGGTTGGCCGGCGGACTGTTGGAGATCCCCAGAAGGAGCATCCTCCGCAGCCTGGGTGGGCGCCGCACTGGCAACCACGGGTGCCGGCTGTCGTGACACCTGCTCCAGCCTTTCAATCAGGAGGGTGGCCGTCTCGTCCGATTCCTGCGCTGCTACCAGAGCGCGATAACAGAAAAGGAGACTCCGCCTGCTTGTTTCTGAAAAATCTTCCCAGCGCGTCTTCTTTTGCAGAAGTTCGCCTGCCACCAGGTTCATGACGAGCGTGTTGACAGGATCGAATCCCAGCAGGAATTGCCGATCCCGTGCCCGGCGGTTCTCCAATCTGGGGCGCATCAGGGAGTCCGAATCTGCGATATGGACCGCACCGAAGACGTGGCCCAACTCGTGCAGGAGCATCTCCACCCGCTCTGTCTCCGTGATTGCGGGGCCGTGCTCGCGGAGCAGGATATGACGACTGAACGGCCCGGCACAGGTCCCCAATGTTGCGGGCAGTTTCCGATCGGTCCACTGGGAGGCAAAGCCGATCGCCAGTGCGCCAGGCAGGGGATTCACCGTGGTTACGAATTGTTGATAGCCGTCCTCCAAAGAAGCCAGTTTGTTATCGGAGCGCCACGTCTCGGCGGCCACGACCTCCAACTGGATCGGGCAGAATCGGCCGAGGATGTCGTTGACCGCCGCAATGCGTGCCCGAAGTCGAGCTTCCCATATCCGTGGGGCTGCAGGTTCTTCATCGTCCACAAGAATCTTGACAGGCACACGGAGCCTCCGCGGCCGAACCTCCGGCTCCCAAATAACTCCCAGGGACGTGTATCCGCCGGAGATGGGTGGGGTGACCCTTGCCTGATCGATCTGCGAAGAGGCCATGTTGACAACCCGCGCGAGGTCAGAGGGGTCACTGTGAGAGGTAACCACCGTCATCTGCAATGTTGGCTTTCCCGGCTGGCCCTCCACGTGCAGAATCGCCAGGCTGCCGGGAGTGATGGCCTTTTCCAGTTGCGGCGAAGGGCGACTTGCTGCGAGGTGTTCCAACCCTACCGACATCCGACATGTTTCTCCGAGCATGAGCGTGGCCATCGCTCGGGGCGGAAAGGTCGCCTTTAAAACGGTGTCCCCGGCGGAAGCCTGCACCATCACGTGAACTGGAAACGGAGCGAGATTCGCGACAACCGCGGGTGTAAGTTTGGAGGCTGGAACGCCGGATTCCCGGGCGAACACCTTAGAGGAGACAAGTATCGCGCCTGCCAGGCAACCGGCGGAGAGAAGAATACTCCACTTCCACGAACGAATACGGGGACTCATGAACGCAGGGTCGGGCTGGCGGAAATATGGGCGAACCGCATCGGTTGGGCGCCAAACGGCACAACACCCAGTGGGTAACTGCCATTATAAACAAAACGCGGCGGGAAGATGGAAAAAGCCCCCGCCGACGGCCGAAGTTACCAGTTATGCCGCCGATCCGCGTGAAATCGTATCGATTCTCAGCTATTCGCGAGGCAGGCGAGGTGACTCACCGGCCCATCATGAGCATCCGCGCACGGCGGGCACGTCGCTCCGCCCGCAACCGTGCCCGGCGCCGGATTTCGCTGGGCTTTTCGTAATATTCCCGGCGCCGCATCTCCCGTTTGATTCCCGCTCGTTCTACCAGCTTCCGAAACCGACGAACAGCTTCTTGAATCGACTCGCCTTCACGCAGGATCAGTTTGACCACCCGGTAACCTCCTTTCTATCAAAAACCGAATAACCAAAGCGTCTGAAACCATCCCGAACCACATCAAAACACCAGAACGGGCCAACCGACCACCGATTGTCCCGCATATCAATTATTTATCCCGGACAGAAGGCCCCTGGGGGCAATTTGTCGAGCGGGAACCACATATGGAGAGGTGCGCCCCGGCCACATCCAGCTTTGATGGTAGCCGCCCGAGACCGTCTTGTCCAGCATCCCTGCCCGGAGAATTGCAGCCGAGCGACCCCCCAATATGGTGGAATTTGCCGTCGCGGCATTTTCAGCCGATTTTGGAAGCGTTCATTCCTTGCAGTTTGCGCATTTTGCGTAAGCCGCATGACCGCAATTCCTGCTTCTCTTTCGATCATCGGCGGTGTGCGTGACGATTTTTATCCCTGCTGACGAGACACCGCACCAGACGGCTCAGGGATGAAAGGGACGCCCATGACCCGTTCCAATACTGCCCTGTCGCGCTCGCAGGGGATGATAGCGCAGCTTGGCGGCTCTCTGACGGTGGAGGAACAATTACGGCTTCTCGAAGCGCTGGACGAACGCCACGACGAAGTCCTGCGAATGATCGACGAGCTCGAGTCGCGGGTTTCGTCCCTTCTGAACACCTGGGCGAGAAAAAACGCCGCCGGGGATCCCGCGCAGGAACAAAACAAGGCACCCAGGCGGGTGCCAGCCCCTGCGCGGAACGGTTAAACCCGCGAAGCGAAGCTTCTTGCGTCATGTCCGCCTCTCGGAGGGACGTGCCTGTCACGTCCGTTTTTCGGAGGGACCCGCTCGTCGGGTCCAATGAACATTGATTGATGCCCCACGCCGCTTCCCCGGGCACGACAAGCGTGCCCCTCCGAACGATTCCCTCGGAGGGACCCGCTCGTCGGGTCCGCCGATCAACGTTGGATCATCCATCGCATTTGGCGGGGACTGAAGTCCCGCGCCGAAAGCGGGGCTAAAGCCCCGCACTCCATATGGAGTGCGGCGATTCATCGCCGCTTTTGGGTGAAGGCTTTAGCCTTCACCATCTCGGCGATTGCGCTCTTTTCCCGCGCATCCGATCAATGTCCGCTGGTAGGGGCAATTCATGAATTGCCCCTACACTATCGGAGGTATCCGCTCGTCGGGTCCGTTTTTCGGAGGGACGTGCTTGTCACGTCCGCCGATTGATATTGGATCATCCATCGCCTTTCCCCGGGCACGACAAGCGTGCCCCTCCGAAGCGCCTCCCGGAGGGACCTGCTTGTCACGTCCGTCATTCAACGATCGATCATCCATCGCCTTTCCCCGGGCACGACAAGCGTGCCCCTCCGGGGCTCGTCAAGCGCCGTGGAAGGCGCCCCTCCTCACGATTTTTTGCCTCGCTGCAACCATGTTGTTAAAATGGGACCGCGAAAGCGAATGTTCTTTGTCAAAAACACCGACCAGATAGCCCGGGCTTCTTTCCCTGGAGTTACACCATGACAGCGCTTCGCTGTGTGCGGTGGCTGTTGACGATCCTTTCACTGGGCAGTCTCAGCGTCTTCGTCCTCGCTGAGCCGCGCGTGTCTCCCGCCAATGGCGAGGAGGTATTGCGGGAATGGAATTTCGACGAGCCCGGCAATCTCCAGGGCTGGAGCCCGGGAGGGCATCTTCGCGACACGCAGGTGGCAGAGGGCGTCTTGCGGACCACGGTGGGGGACTGGGACCCGATCCTCGTTCATGAGCTTTTCGATCCGCCATTGCCAACAACGCCCACCCAGGTGATCGAAATTCGGCTGTGGGCCCCACGCGATGGAACCGCCGAATTCTTCTGGACCAACACGACCAAGACGCAGTATGGCGGCTTTTCCCCCGAAAAACACACCCCGTTTCATGTGAGTGCGGGGTGGCACACCTACCGCGTTCGTCCTTTTTGGCAGGCCGAGGGCCATCTTCTGCGTCTGCGCTTTGATCTTCCCGGCCTACAAGGCGGCGAGGAACCCGCGGAGTATCGCATCGACTTTATTCGCATCATTGAACTCGGTTCACGGGCACAACCTGTTGCCCCCGACTGGACCTTCCGCGGCAACCCGGCAGGATGGAGTCTGGAAGGTGACGGCAAATTGTGGGTGGATGAGAATGGACTTCACGCCGTGCTGCCACCCGGTTCCCGTCTGGTCGCACCGCCCATCGAGGTCACCGAGGTAATGGCCTTCGCTGCATTCCAGATGGCGGTGGATGAGCCGGGGAGTGCTCGGCTGATCTGGGCCTCGGGCAAAGTCAACGGTCTGCAGTCCCAGGAATTCGTTTTATCTCCGGGAAAGGCTCCGCGGGTTTATAACATCCCGCTCGGCGGTGCCGAAGGCTGGCAACTCCCCATCGTTTACCTGGGGCTAGAGCCGACGGCCGACAAGCCCGTTCATCTTTGCATCAGATGGTTTAAGCTGAGCGAGGAGCCGGCGGGACCTGCCGATCTGGAAATAAAAAACTTTTTCATCAAATCAGCACTGCCCCGGGTGGGACAGACATGCGAACTCGTCGCCCAGATCACCAACCGCGGCGGTGAGACGGTCGCTGCCGTTCGCGCCAAACTTGTCCTGCCTGATGGCGTAGCGCTTGCAGAACCTGCCTCCGCGGAACAGGTGACCGGACCAATCGACTATGGGGATATGCGATCGCTTATCTGGCGGGTGACGAGCCGTCGCGAGGGCCCATGCCCGCTGAAACTTCTCATCACTCACCCGACCACCCTGCAGTCAGAATGCGTGGAGACGTTTCTGCCGCAACTGCACCTTCCCAAAGCGGAATATGTTCCGCCCCCGCAACCGGTACGCGGGCCGTATGAGGTGGGCGTTTACTATTTCCCCGGTTGGGGGCGTCCGGCCTCGTGGCTTCCCCTGCTGACATTTCCTGAACGCCGGCCGGTGCTGGGCTTTTACCGCGAAGGCCTCCCCGAGGTGATCGACTGGCAAATCAAATGGGCTGTCGAACACGGGATCACCTTCTTCTGTTACGACTGGTACTGGCGACAGGGAGAGCAGCGGCTCAATCATGCCCTCCACGATGGCTATTTCCATGCCCGATATCGCAACCTTCTCAAGTTTTGCCTTCTTTGGGCGAATCACTTCGGCCCCGGAGAACACAGTGCGGAAGATCACCGACGCGTGTGTCAATACTGGATAGAGAATTACTTCCGGCGTCCCGAGTATTTTAAAATTGACGGTCGGCCGTTGCTTGTGATCTTCTCCGTTTATTCCCTCAAACGAGACTTGGGCATCGAGGGAACTCGGCAGGCCATCGAGCTCTGGCATCGCATGACGGAGGAGGCCGGCGTGGGCAGAATCCTTGTCGCGGGCTGCGGAACTCCCGTTGTGCTCAAAGAAATGAAGGAGATGGGGTTTGATGCCGTCACCGGGTACAACTGGCCGCGGTGCGGGATCGACGATCGCAATTGGGTACCATTTGCCGAAGTCGCCCGAAACTACAACACGCTCTGGTGGCGACCGCTTGCCGAGGCCGGACTTATGCCGGTGATCACGCCTGTCAGTGCGGGTTGGGATTCCCGGCCGTGGCATGGAGAACGTGCCCTCGTCCTGACCGATTGCACGCCGGAGGCCTTTGAAGCCCATCTCCGTCAGGCCAAACAATTTGTCGATGAGACCGGTCAGCCAAAGGTCCTCCTCGTCGAGGCCTGGAATGAGTTTGGTGAAGGCTCCTTCTGTGAACCGCACAAGAGATATGGATTCGGCCACCTGGAAGCCATCCGCCGCGTTTTCTGTCCCAACAGCCCTGCGCCGCAGAATTTCGGTCCGGAGGACGTGGGCTTGCCTTTGCCGGAATTCAACAACGTAGAAGAACCACCGGTGCGCACCGAGTGGGACTTCGCCACCCCTGGCGATACCGAAGGCTGGTCGGTGATGATGGGGCTGACACCCCCGGTCGTAAAGGACGGCTGCCTGACCACAAAATCCACCAGCAATGATCCGGCCCTGCAAACGACAACCAAGCTGCGGGCAAGCGAGTTCTCCGAATTGGAAATCCGAGTGGCGATTCGCTCCTCGAAGGCCCGCGACATCCTCCAGCTTTTCTGGTGCCCACTCAACGCGCCGTTCCGCGAGGAGGCCAGCGCGAAAGTCGAGGTGATCGCCGACGGGGAGTTTCACACCTATCGCCTGAATCTGGCGGCACATCCGCTGTGGCGGGGGCTTGTTGCGGGGCTGCGACTGGACCCGTGCACAACCCCCAACGCGGAAATCCGCCTCGACTCACTCAAGTTCATTCGCTCCAGCTCAAACGTCCGGCCGGAAGCCAGGGAGTAACCCGTCCGCCCCTGTGCCAGCCGGCCGGTGAATCGAGATGTCGCTTCACGAAATCCCCAACGAGCGGGCGAGTTCGTCGATGCGGCTGGCCAGGTGGAAGTCTGCCTGGGTTAAACCTCCTGCGGAGTGTGTCCAGATCTCAATCCGCACGTGACGGTAGCGCTCCAGATGTAAATCGGGATGGTGGTCCAGCGCCTCGGCAATCTCGCCCACCTGATTGAGAAACTTTAGAGCAGAAACGAAATCTGGCATCCGCCACTGCCTTCTGATCCGCTGGGCCGACTCGTCGAGTTCCCAACCATCAAGCTGATTCAGAAGGACCCTGGCCTCAGACAACTCCAACCTGATGGGCTGGCCCCGACACGGTGAGCAACCCGCGGCTTTAGATTCCTGATTTTTCCGCTGAATGTCGTCCGGTTCGACCATGATCGGCACTCCGTTCGAGGATTGAGCAGATCCAAAATCGCGACCATCGCCGTTTTCTGGGCGGGCCTGTGTGCTTTCTCCATAATAGGAAAGAATCCCCGAACGGCAATTGTTGTGTCCAACTGCCAAGGAAGAAAACGAAATGGTGACCGTTGGACTGGGCTCACTGCGCTGTCCGTTCCCCAGCCGTGCGGATAGGATTTCCACGCACTTTCTCGCTTTCAGCAGCCTTCAGCGAAGGTCCCTCGAATGGGTCATCTTTCTGTGATGCCCGACAGGTACCTTAACCCTCTGCTGTTCGCCGGTAGGGGCCATTCATGAATTGCCCCTACACTATCGGAGGGATCCGCTCGTCAGGTCCGTTTTTCGGAGGGACGTGCTTGTCACGTCCGCTTTTTTCGGGGGACCCGCTTGTCAGATCCGATGAACACCGATTGACGACCAATGCCGCTTCCCCGGGCACGACAAGCGTGCCCCTCCGAAGCCGCTCTCGGAGGGACCTGCTTGTCACGTCCGCTTTTCGGAGGGACGTGCTCGTCACGTCCGATGAACACCGATCGATGACATATTCCTTCTCACCGGGCACGACAAGCGTGCCCCTCCGACCGGGAACCCACGCTCATCGTGATCCGCAAAAAAACTTTTCACGTCCCGCACTGGACACACCATCCACCTCAAACGACAATCTAAGCGCCGCGGGGCCGGAAAGTCCTCGGCCGTTGCGCCAGGCCGCATCCAAACCGGTTGCTTCATGTCCTCCCATCGTGCAATGATCTGTCCGTAACGTGATAGCGGAGGTGCTCCGCCATGAAACTGAGTCGCCGCCAACTGCTCACTGTTCTCTCCAGTCTGGGAACTTCCCTGGGCATTCCCTTCTTCTGGCAGCAACGGGTCACGGCCGAAGGACCACCACTCAAGAACGATCGGCCGGGCATCGGGGCCATCGGGATGCGCTACCAGGGCACGGTCATTGCCCTCAAGGCCCAGACCCATGGCGATATCGTGGCGATTGCCGACGTGGACCGAAACGTCCGCGAACAGGCCCGCGCCAGCTTCGGCAGCACCCCCGACATTTATGAGGATTACCGTCACCTCCTCGACCGAAAGGACATCGACGTCATCCTTATCGGAACTCCCGACCACTGGCATGCCAAAATGGTCATTGACGCGTGCCGCGCGGGCAAAGATGTTTATGTCGAAAAACCCCTCACGCTCACCGTGGACGAAGGCAAAGTGATCCGCAAAGTCGTGCAGGAAACCCAGCGCGTGGTTCAGGTGGGATCCTGGCAGCGGAGTGATGCCCGTTATCGACTGGCCGTCGAGATGGTGCGGGCGGGGCGACTGGGCAAACTGCACCGCGTCACCTGTGTGGCCGGTCCCAATCCGACGGGCGGTCCCTTTCCCGTTCGCCCGGTGCCCAACGCCCTCAACTGGAATCTCTGGCTGGGCCAGGCCCCCGAAGTCCCCTACACCGAGGAACGCTGCCACTACACCTTCCGCTGGTGGTTCGAAT
>NZ_JACIYL010000480.1 GCF_014359955.1 Thermogutta sp.
GGGGCGGTGTTCATATGCTCGCAAAGTTGCAGACATTCACCCTCGTCGGAATTGATGCACTGCCGGTGGTGGTGGAGGTTGACGTCTCACCCACCGGTCTGGCCAAAACCGTGATGGTCGGATTGCCCGAGGCTGCCGTCCGGGAAAGCACTCATCGTGTGGAACGGGCGATTGTGAATTCGGGGTTTCAGCGGGCCAATACGCGCACGGTCATCAATCTGGCTCCGGCGGATGTCCCCAAAGAAGCGGCTTCCTTTGACCTGCCGATCGCTCTGGGGATTTTGGCGGCCAGCGGGCAGATGGCCATGGAAAAGCTGGCCGAGTACGCGGTCGTGGGAGAACTCGCACTGGATGGCACACTCCGCAGTGTTCGCGGGGCTCTCAGCATGGCCATGCGGCTGGCGAAAGACGGCCAGTGCCGCGGCCTGATCGTGCCCGCCCACAATGCTCCGGAAGCGGCGATTGTGGAGGAGATCGAGGTTATCCCGGTTTCCTCGCTGACGCAGGCGGCCGCGTTTCTGTGTGGAGAAGTGGACATCCCGCCCCATCCTTCGAGACTGGAAGAGCTTTTCCAGAAGACAGCCAATTACGAGGAAGACCTGGCTGACGTCAAAGGGCAGGAGATGGCCAAACGGGCTTTGGTGGTGGCTGCGGCGGGAGGACACAATCTGCTCATGATTGGGCCGCCCGGTTCCGGCAAGACGATGCTGGCCAAGCGTTTACCGACCATCCTGCCGGAATTGACCCCCGCAGAATCCATCGAAACGACGCGGATTTACAGCGCGATTGGGAAGGTCAATCCACAGCAGCCGCTGCTGGCGACGCGGCCGTTTCGCGCGCCTCACCATACGATCAGTGATGCGGGCCTGGTCGGTGGCGGTTCCGTTCCAGGGCCGGGAGAAATCAGCCTGGCCCACAACGGTGTCCTGTTTCTGGACGAGCTGCCGGAGTTCAATCGGCGTACGCTGGAGGTCTTACGGCAACCGCTGGAAGACCGGTCGGTGACGATTGCTCGGGCCAATGTCACGTCCACGTTTCCCGCCAATTTCATGTTGGTGGCGGCTCTCAATCCGTGTCCATGCGGCTATCGGAATGATCCCCGTCGCCCCTGCCACTGCACGGTCCCCCAGATTGAACGATACATGTCAAAGATCAGCGGTCCACTTCTCGATCGCATTGACATTCATTTGGAGGTGCCGGCCGTTCCTTTCCAGGAATTGATGGTGCAGCGACAAGGGATGACCAGCGCCGAAGCCCGCCAGATTGTCACCCAGGCCCGAGCCATTCAGACGAAGCGTTTTTCCGGGACACGAACGCGGTGTAACGCGGAGATGACCCATCAGCAAATTCGCCGATTCTGTCGCCTCAACCAGGCGTCGCGATCGCTTCTGCAGGCGGCGATGACAGAACTCGGCCTCTCCGCCCGTGCTCACGACAAGATTCTCCGCGTTGCCCGGACCATCGCCGACCTGGATGGTTCCGACGAAATCAGTGAAATGCATATCAGCGAGGCCATTCAGTACCGGATGCTGGATCGCCAATTCTTCAAGTAGCCGAGGGATTTCGGTACGGCGTCCCGCATGGTCGGAGGGATCACTGGTCTTCTCCTCCTGGCCAAAAGCAACTCACAAGCCTCGTTTGCGCCAGGAGTGGTCCACTTTTTGAAAAAAGAAAACGGCTGGTATAATTCAAGGATTGCAAAGCGGCGAACCGTTCCATCTCTTGTTGCCTCTATCCATTGGGGCTTTTTCTCAGGAAAGTGGGATCAGCACCGCGACGGATCGGCGGCCATCGAAATGTGAAAACGACCCTCATGAACCAACCCAGTGTGGAGGAACCCTCCAACCGAGTGACGAGCGTCTGGAGTTCTCGCCAGTATCGCATCTACGCCCCCAGTTGGTTCGCTATGGTTCTGGCGAACCAGATCGAAATGGTGACACTGGGGATCTATTTGTACACAAGGACGCAAGATCCGATGTCGCTGGGCTGGCTGGGGCTGGCCCGAGCACTGCCCGTCGTTCTGCTCGCACCCGGCGGTGGTCATCTGGCGGATCGATTCAACCGGCAGCGGCTGTTCGCGTTGACGCTGCTGGTACAGGCGTTCTGCGGTGCGATCCTGGCGGTGGCAGCCTTTCAGCATGCCGCTTTAGCCTGGGTGTACGCAGTCATCGTGGTGGAAGCGGCGACGGGGGCGATGGGGACTCCGGCGCGGGCTGCGCTTCTTCCGCTTCTCGTTCCGGCCTCGCAATTCAGCAAAGCGGTGGCCTGGAACAGTAGTATTTTCCAGATGGGGACAATGATCGGGCCTGCCCTGGGAGGCGTCATTCTCGGCAAAACCAACGATTTTGCACTGGTCCTGTTCCTGGTGGCGGCTGCCCGCGCCGTTGCTCTGATAGGAATTTTGCTGCTGCGTCCGCGACCGCAAAAGCGAGAGGCGGGTGGACGTTCCGCTCAGGAGGAGATCTGGGAGGGGCTCAAGTTTGTATGGCGGCATAAACCGATTCTTGGCGCGATCAGCCTGGACCTGTTCGCTGTCCTCTTAGGCGGTGTGACCTATATCCTGCCTATTTTTGCCGAGGACATCCTCAAGGTCGGTGCAACAGGTTTGGGATTCTTGCGTTCGGCAGAGGCGTTGGGGGCCATCACGATGGCCATGATTCTGGCGCACGCACCCCCCATGCGTCATGCCGGCCGCAATATGCTGCTGGCTGTGACCGGGTTCGGGGTGGCGACGATCATTTTCGCGCTCTCCCGCAACTTCTGGCTGTCGTTCGCCATGATGTTTCTGATCGGGGCGCTGGACAACATCAGCGTGGTCGTGCGGCATACGCTCGTGCAGATGCTGACCCCCGATCACATGCGGGGACGCGTTTCCGCGGTGAACAGTGTGTTCATCGTGCTTTCCAACGATTTGGGAGGTTTGGAATCGGGTGTGACGGCCAAACTCTTTGGGGCGGTGGGGTCGGCGATGATCGGCGGCACAGGGGCCATCCTGGCGGTGCTCGCGGCACTCAAGTTGTGGCCGGAGCTGGCCCGAATTGGTCGCCTGGACGAAGTGGAAGCATTGGGCCAACTTCCCAGCCCCGCGGCCGAAGAGAGCCGCGGCGATTTGGCAACGGCGACATCGGCCGCCCCTGTGGTTTCTGGAAATTCTCAGTGGTGCGCAATTGATGCGCACGTGGAAGACAACCCGGATAATCCGGTGGCGGCGCCGCCGTCATAAGGCCTCGTCGCATCGGTGTGGCAGGTGGGTCGGAAGCTGCTTTTCTCTGGGGCGATGGGGCCGCTTTTGCCTTCCAATTTTATCAGTGAAGTGCTCATATTCGCTTTTCGTTAGGGCCGGCCGTTTGACTCGACGGGCACACTGCCGAACCCCGGAGTGGGGAACGCTTGTCTAGAAAAAA
>NZ_JACIYL010000481.1 GCF_014359955.1 Thermogutta sp.
CCGTGATTTCCCGCGTAACTGATGGATTTCACGGGGTTTTTGATTGCGCCACAATGTCCTGGCAGAAAAAACGTACATGTCAGTTAGCGGTGGAAAAGTCGGAGAACAATCCGGCCAGAGAGGGCGTCCTCTTTAATAATCCTCCTTTGTAGTCAATATTAGTCGGTCATTGTTGGTCAGTAATAGTCGGTCTGCATTCACCGGTAGACCGTTCGATAATGACACCCAACTTCAGAACAACCTCAACCGCTGGTACGATGCCCGGGTCGGCCGCTGGCTGAGCGAGGACCCGATTGGCTTTGATCCGGGAGACGCCAACCTCTATCGGTACTTGGAGAATAATGTATTGCTGGTGACGGATCCGCTCGGACTGTATTCTGGGATAACCGGACCTTGCGAGATCAAGATATGGATGGGAGACACATTGTTTAGTAAAGCCAGTCTGCAGAACTTCCTCAACAATAACCGAGACCCGGGTAACCATCCTCTTTGTCCGTCCAAGTACCTCGGAGTTGTGGGATGCGGCCGGTTCGTTCCGGATATCTCAGCGGATCAACAGATTCCGGGCTACGGTGGCCCACCAGAGCTCCTCCATGCGTCGAAGTTCATGGAAGTCGCGAATGCTGTATTGCGTGCCGCCGAAAAGCTTGCCAGCCAATTGTGCGAAAACCGCAGAAAGTTTTGCGACGATGGCACCCCCGAGCGGTATGAATGCGGCGCGAAAAACCAGCGCTGCGATAGCGTTACCATCACAGTGACCTACGACCGTTACGTGTCGCGATTGCTGAATGAAGGGATCGCGCCCGATGGGAGTCGCGTTTTCGGTTTGCCGAATTCAGAATCTCGGGAGCTGCTTAGAAGGCTTAACAAGCTTATGCGGTGGCCGAAGACAATTAACTGTCTACATTAATAAAAAGGATCGCAAATGGAAATAGTCTCCGTTTCGTCCGATCTTAAACCGATTCCACGCAAGGGGAGATCTCACTGTCGGTTCGGCACGGTCGAGCTCACCTTGCTGAGCGTTTGTCATCTTCTATCCTGGGTAGTCGCGGAGTGGTGCTGGTTACAGCGGGAACAGCATGCTGCAGCTATTCTGAAGCAAAATTATGGAGCGTCGGCGCAGACCGATGTATTCGTCTCAGGACCCGCGATTGACCCGCGTGAGCTTTGGCGAGGCCGTCTCTACCATCCCGTAGTCAGGGTTACCATAGATGGGGCCGCCCTCGACGATGAAATGTGGGAGCAATTACGCTGTTTTCGCTATTTGCAATCGCTTACGTTTACGGACTGCCGGATTGAGCCATGTGCTGGTTTTCCTATAGACACCCTATCTCGGTTGCGATATCTTACATTCTCGCGCACCACGCTAACTATCGATAACGTGCGGACGATATCGCGACTTAGACACCTCGAGAGCCTGACCCTAAACGCAACGGGGTTGAAGGGTGATTGGCTACAGCCACTGTCAGCCTTACCGAAGCTGAAAGACCTCGAACTGCGCAACGCTGACCTCACAGAAGTGGCAACCGCTTCTCTCGCCCGCATGAAACGGTTAACAACACTCCAGCTATCTGCTGTGAAAATCAACTCTGAATTGTGGTCTGCTCTTGCTGAGCTGGGGGAACTTGAAAATCTCGTGATCGTGAAGACCCCATTCGACGATGGAGGAATGAGGCATCTAGCAGGTCTGAGAAAGTTACAGATTTTGTACTTAGACAGTGCTGCGATTAGTGACGTGGGCGTGGAATCGCTCGCACAACTTCCGAATCTGTGGCGATTGTCGCTTGCCGGTACTAACGTGGGGGATGCGGGGTTGCGGCACTTGTCGCAATTGCCGAGGCTCGCCGCGCTGGATATCAGGTTCACCCGCGCCACAAACGCATGCCTGTGTAGCCTCGCGTCGATGCCGGCGTTAAAGATGGCTCTCGTGGAGGGCACTGACATAAACCCGTCGGCGCCGGGGTTTGTTGGTGTTTGCAATTCTGACGGATCTGTGTGGTACCCGAATGAGGCACGCCGAAAAGAGATCGAGGACTACTCGAAACTCGACCCCTATTCTGCAGACGAGAGGGGGACGCCCAGGTGACCTACCGCCAGATCGCCGCGGATGGGTGCCGCTGCCAACTTGTCCGGCGGTGTCGCGGTCCGGTGAACTGTTTGCGGCAACGAATTCGAACATCAGGCTCCGCACGGTCGCCATGCCTCGCCGGAGACGCTCGGTCAGCGAAGGCCCACGAGGGCAGCAGCAAAGCGTCAATTCGTGGACATGCTCGGGTTGGTCCGCCGAATGGTCTTTACATGCCCAGCCAATAGCTCATGACGCCGAGCTTACCGTCACCTCGGCCCACTGCCAGGCAAGCCGCCAGTGCCGCCCGGCGAGGGTCGCCACGAAGTGGGTCCACTTCTCCTACGATACAGCCAGTCAACTTACGGACCTCACCCGTTACGCCGACCTGGCCGGTACCCAGCTTGTCGCCCAGTCCCAGTACACCTACGACCAGGTCGGGCGACTGCGGGGCCTCAGCCACTTCCGCGGCCAGACCACCTTCGTGGAATACACCTGGAACTTCGATGCCGCCAATCGCATGACGCAGTACATCAACTCGGTGGACGGCACGGCTGACTACACCAGCGACGCCACCGGGCAGCTCACCGCCGCCGACTACGACTACCAGAGCGACGAAAGCTACCAGTACGACGCCAATGGCAACCGCGTTACCGCCAACGGCAGCAGCTACGCCACCGGCATGAACAACCAGCTTCTTTCCGACGGCACCTACCGCTACCTCTACGATGCCGAGGGGAACCGCACGCACCGGTTCATTGATACCAACGGCAATGGGCAGCTCGACTCAGGCGACACGGACATCACCCAATACACCTGGGAGCACCGCAACCGGCTGGTGAAGGTGCAGCATCGGTCCAGCTATGGGGCGGCCGTGGACTGGGTGATCCGGTACTGGTACGACTATCAGAACCGGTTGGTCCGCAAGCTGGGCGACCTTAACGGGGACGGCGACTACCAACAGAAACAGAACTTGGCCTATGACGGTAACCAGGTGGTGATGGACTTTCGGCGGACGGGCTCCGGGTTGGTTCAAACAGGTGATCTGGAGTGGCGTTACCTCTGGGGCCCGGCGGTCGATCAGATTTTGGCCGAGGAAAATGTTGACAACGGCAGTGATGAAACGGTACAGTGGACCCTGACGGACCACCTGAACACGGTCCGGGACATCGCCAAGTATGATTCGGCCAGCGACATGACCACCGTGGTCAATCATCTCATCTATGACGCCTTCGGCAAGGTGACGTCGGAAACCAATCCGGCGGTGGACTCCTTGTTCCTCTTCACGGCCCGGCCCTTCGACCCCGACACCGGCCTGCAGAACAACCTC
>NZ_JACIYL010000482.1 GCF_014359955.1 Thermogutta sp.
GACCCGTTGAAGGGATGGGCTTTGGGCTGAATGGCAGCCGTCGGCATCGCTGTTCAAATCAATCGGGGCCCAAAAAATTGCGTTGGGGGCATTGCAATTTTTGTAAGCTTCGATATAAAGCCGATGAAAACTCTTGAGGCGTGCCATCGATGGTGGCCGTTGAGCGATGGCAGCCTTGAAAACGTGGCTGGGTGTGGCTGGATGTGCCCCAGGCGGGAGAGGTGGCCTGTCAATGGCTTCGGTGGTCGAAGCCATCCCGCGGGCACTTTTTGGACGGAGGTACGTATCGTGGCGACCAAGAAAGCAGCGACGAAGGGTGCGGCAACCAAGAAGGCTGCTGCCAAGAAGGCGACCAAGAAATCGTGCAAGAAGAAATGCTGACGGCGACTTGAAAGACGAGAAGCCTGTTTTCTGCCAAGGCGGATAGTCGCAGCGTCGGCACGCTGCTCACCCCGACGAGAAAGGGCCGTGAAGCAAGAGGCTTGACGGCCCTATTTTTGTGGAAAATCTCCCGCGTAGCTGCATCTCGTTGCAGGTTCCGCGTGGCCGTGCCATACTGGAATGGGGAGTCCATGCCATGGCAATTATGTGCCCGCACTGTGGTGCGGCGTATGACGTAACCCTGTTCGCTTTCGGGCGTTCGATACGCTGTGACTGTGGCCGGTGGATCGATGTGCAATCCGGTCACACCCGGTCGGTTCATTTTCTGCAAAAAGGAGGACGTGCCATGGCGGAGATTCCGGTGGGACGCGTGACACACTATTTCAGCCATTTGGGTGTGGCGGCCGTGGAGATCACAAACGGCACCCTCGCGGTCGGCGATACCATTCACATCAAAGGACACACGAGTGACTTTTACCAGCCTGTCACCTCGATTCAAATTGACAGGCAGCCCGTCCAGCAGGCGGAGGCCGGACAAAACGTGGGGATCAAAGTCGTGGAACATGCCCGTGAACACGACACCGTGTACAAGGTGCTACCCGAGACGTCTGCTTAAAGGTCGTGCGATTTTTGACATGTTCCAGGTTGACTGCGAAGAGTGGGGGGCCGCTCCGTTTCAAAGTCAGGATTACGAGCTACTGGACTTCGGTGGAGGGCGTCGCCTGGAACGCTTTGGGGCGTGGATTTTAGACCGTCCCAGTCCCGCGGCAGAAGGGCCCGTGGCTCGGCCACAGTTGTGGCGGATGGCTCACAGTCGGTTCGAACGGGCTCGCGGCAATGTGGGGAAGTGGGTGGACCAGCATGACGTCCCCCAGCGGTGGACGATTCAATGGGGACCGCTCATCTTCGAATTGAAGCGCAACGAGTCAGGCCACGTGGGGCTTTTTCCGGAACAGGCTGCCAACTGGAACTGGCTTTACCGTCGGCTCCGCGCCAACCCTCCAGCCAGGCCGATTCTCAATCTTTTTGCCTACACAGGAGGGGCCACACTGGCGGCGGCCCTGGCAGGAGCAGAAGTCGTCCATGTGGATGCGGCTCGGAATGTGGTGGGTTGGGCCCGGCGCAACGCCGAACACTCGGGCCTGGAAAGCCGACCCATCCACTGGATTGTCGAAGACGCGCGAAAATTTGTGCGCCGTGAGTTGCGGCGGGGCAAAAGCTATGAGGGGATCATTCTGGATCCGCCGAGTTACGGTCATGGTCCCCGAGGGGAGGCCTTTCAGTTTCACAAAGATATTGAGCCCCTCGTGCGAATGTGTTTCGAGTTGATGGACCCCGAACGGGGGTTCTTCCTCTTCACCTGTCACACACCGGGTTACGGTACCCAGCAGGTTACACGGTTGATTCATGGGATTCGTCCCGAGATTTGGCAATACGGGGCAGTGAAAATACGGATGATGGTGATCCCCGGTGCGAATGGCCGACTGCTTCCCAGCGGGATGATGGTCCGCTGGGATGCCCTGGGAACCCCGACGCCGTCGAACAGGTCCTAAGACCTTTCTTCGTCAAGATAAACGCGACGCAGCGAACGCTCGATGAGTAACCCGACAGGCTGGCCTTTTGTATTGACCACCAGAGCAAGAGGTTCCCGCTTCTGAAAGAGTTCCTGAAGGACGGACACCAATCGCTCCTCCGCGCGAACACGAAAAATTGGCCGAACAAAAGCACGCACCGGTGTTTGGGGGTTCAGGAAGAGCTCTGCCAGACATACGTAGCCCCTGTATCTTCTCTCGCCGCTGCTCTCACAAACCAGGGCAAACTCCTCTTTTTTGAAGGACGATTGCCGATCCAAATCTTGCCAGGTTACGTCGAGCGAAACGTCGGGAATAGCCGACAATTCGCCCATGAACTCAGCGACCGGTTTGGCGCCGTTTTCCAGGATGGCCCGGGCAATCCGGCGTTGAATGCCCACAATCAGGCCCGCGTGTTCACCCTCCTCCATGATCCGTCGCAACTCCCGACTGGTGATCTCGGAGCGTGCTTTGTCCAGAGGAGCGGCGAAAAATAACGATAAGAGGCGACCATACACCCAGAGAATTGCCGAAATCGGAAAGAGAATAATGGCGAGCACCGAAAATACAGGCCCTGTAATTCGCAGCAGGCGGAACGGGGCTTGAAGGAAAAGTCGCTTGGGAATGAGCTCTCCAAAAATGAAAACGATGGGGGTGGTAATGAACGTGGCGAGAAACTCGACCGTCGTCGTCGAGGCACTGGCCAGTTGCTGCAAAAGCAGGACAGCTCCAAAAGAAACCAAGTAATTGGCCAGATTGTTGCCTACAAGGGTCGTGCTGATAAACAGTGCCGGTCGCTCGGCAAACCATGCCAGAATTCGGGCAAGCCAATCACCCGTGCCTGCCAGGACCTGGAGTCTCAGTCGCGAAACGCGGTAGAAACCCGTCTCTGTCCCGCTGAAAAGGGCGCTCAAAGCAAGGCCGATGAAGAACAGAATAAGGGGAAGAACGAGTGTCATACCGCGCCCTCCTTGACATGATCGCGTCGCCGAAGTTCAGCCAGAATGACCCCGCGACGGCCCACCTGAATGGCGCGTAACTCGAACGGCCCCCACTGGCAAACATCGCCAGGTTTGGGCAGTCGTCCCAGTTGGTCCTGGAAAATTCCCGCGACCGTATGGCTGGCCTCCTCGGGACGTTCGAGACCGAAGTACCGACACAGCCGGTGAACACTCGTCAACCCTGTGACGTGCCAGACGCCCGGCTCCACAGGCAGGATGGGACGCCGTCCGAAAAACTGCTCACTCCGACTGGTCTCACGTGTAAAGATGCGGGAAAGAAGATCCTCGAGAGTGATAACCCCCACTGTTTCGCCGTACTCATTGACGACCGCCGCCACGTCTCGATGCTCGTTCACCAAAGTCTGCAGGACCTGAGCAGCCGTGACATTCCAAGGGACATAGGTGACCGGCTCGGCCCAAGCCGCCAGGTCCGAAGAAT